>JAZGDQ010000531.1:0-2937 GCA_036477985.1 bacterium | reverse complement strand
TACCTGTTCATTTCTGAAATATTTCTCCGAAGTGAAATCTATGTTTCGGGAATGTTACCTGTTCATTTCTGAAATATTTCTCCGAAGTGAAATCTATGTTTCGGGAATGTTTCCCGCCCGGGGAGGGGGCGGGGAGACAGGGGCCGCCGCCGGGGCGATGGGACTGATATTCGCGCCGATCCGCCGGCCCCGGCGCGATCCGGGGCAGGGTGGAACGCATCATGGCCCCTCCTCCCCTCTCCGGACCCCTTCCCGCGCGACCGCCTGGGCCCGGCCTGCCCGGGCGCCATCCTCCCCGGTTTGACACCCCCTCCGGCCCACGCTAGAAGAAGGCGGCATCCCGGCAATCACCCGATTCGTAAAGAAGGAGATTCTCCACATGGGCCGCAGATTTGTGGACCTGAGCGTCCCCCTGCAGAACGCGCCGATGGAGGGCAACCCGGCCGTCATCCAATACATCTCCCACCAGGAGCTCGGCCGCACCCGGACGAAGGTCTACCGGTTCCCGGACACGAGCTATTTCCCCGACAACATGCACTGCGCCACCGAGAACATCACCTCGATCAGCACCCACAGCGGGACCCACCTCGACTCCCCCTACCACTACGGCCCCGAGTGCGAGGGCGCGCCCTCGAAGACGATCGACCTCGTGCCCCTCGAGTGGTGCTACGGCGACGGCGTCGTCCTCGACTTCCACGACGCCCCGCGCGGGCACAACATCACGGTGGAGGAGGTCCAGGCGCGGGTGAAGGGCCTGGGGGAGAAGGGTTATGCGCTCAAGCCCATGGACATCGTCCTCATCCGCACCGACCACACCACCAAGCACTTCTACACGCCCGACTTCGAGCAGACCCATCCCGGCATGAGCGCGGACGCGACCGAGTGGCTCATCGATCAGGGAATCAAGGTGATGGGGATCGACGCCTGGGGCTTCGACATGCCCACGGGCAAGATGGCCGAGCTTCGCCGCGAGGGGAACACGAAGGACTTCTTCGGCAGCCACTTCCTGGGCCGCCGGCGGGAGTACATCCACGCCGAAAAGCTCGTCAACCTGGATCAGCTCCCCGAGTTCGGCTTCACCGTCTCGATGTTCCCCATCAAGATCGAGCGCGCCAGCGGCTCCTGGATCCGCGCCGTGGCCATCGTCGAGGAGTAGGGGGAAGGGGGCGCGAGGCCGAATGTCCGAACCCGAAACCGACCGGCGGCCCTGGGGTCACTACATCGTCCTCGCCGACGAGGCCGACCACAAGGTCAAGCGCATCGTCGTGGAGGCGGGCGGGCGCCTCAGCCTCCAGCGCCACGGCCGCCGCAGCGAGCACTGGTTCGCCCTCTCGGGCCGGGCCGTCGTCACCCGCGACGAAGAAGAGATCCCCTTCGCCCCGGGCGAAGCGGTGGACATCCCCCAGGGGGCCTGGCACCGGGTCCGCAACACGGGCGCCGAGCCCTTCGTCTTCATCGAGGTCCAGCGGGGCGACTACTTCGGCGAGGACGACATCGAGCGCAAAGAGGACGACTACGGCCGGGTGTAGGGCGGCGCCCGCCCTCGTCCACCGAATATCCCCGAAAGGAAGAAGGCAAGTGAAATTCAACATGGCTCCCCCCGCCCGGCGGATGGTGGAGCAGGTGATGGGCGTGCGCCCCGGGGAGAAGGTCCTCCTCGTCACCGACTGCGAGCGTCCGGCCTCGATCACAGAGGCGCTCGCCCACGCCGTGGGCCGGGCCGGGGGCCGGCTCGCCGTCATGGACATGCCCCCCCACCGGATGGGGGGCATCGACCCCCTCCCCCAGGTGGGCGCGGCCATGGGGGCCTCCGACGTCGTCATCCTCCAGGTGAGCTTCGCCTCCTTCCACACCGACACCGTGCGCGGCGCCCTCAAGAAAGGGGCCCGCGTCATCGACATGTGGGGCTTCGAGGAGGAGATGATGCTCGCCGGGGGGGCGAACGTGGACTACGAGGAGCTCGGCCGCCTCACCACCCGGGTGGCCGAGATCATGACCCGCGGGAAGGAGGGGCGCTTCACCACCCCCGGGGGGTGCGACATGCGCTTCTCCCTCGAGGGGCGGACCTGCCACCCCCTCTGCGGCGTCGCGCACGAGCCGGGCAGCCACTGCGCCATCCCGACCGGGGAGGCGGCCGTCAGCCCGGTCCGGGGGAGCGCCGAGGGCGTCCTGGCCGATCCGTTCTCCATCGAGCGCGAGGACCTGGGCTTCGTGACCGAGCCCATGCGGATGGAGGTGAAGGGGGGCGAGGTGATCGCCATCGAAGGGAGCCCGGCCGCCGACCGCTTCTGGCGCCTCATCGAGGAGACCGGGCCGCTGGCGCGCAACGTGGCCGAGTTCGCCGTGGGCACCAACCCCAACGCCCGCAAGCGCGCGACGATGCGGGAGGCGAAGAAGGCCTACGGCACCTGCCACATGGCCTTCGGGGACAGCCAGAGCCTGGGGGGGGAGGTGGAGGTCCAGCTCCACGTGGACATGATCTTCGACGACCCCACGGTGTGGATCGACGGCGAGATGATCGTCCAGGAGGGAAAAATCGTCCTCTGAGGATGGCTCCCCGATCGGGGCGCCCTCCGACTATCCCCGCAGCTTCTCCAGCGCGCCGGCGAGGCGGTCCACCCCGCGCTCGCACTCCTCGGTCGAGCACGAGTAGGCGATGCGCAGGTAGCCCTCCCCGCCCTCGCCGAAGACGGCGCCGTTCACGGTGGCGATGGCGTGCTCCTTCAGAAGGTAGTCGGCCACCTCGCCCGAGGTGGCCCCGAACACCTTGACGTTGGGGAAGGCGTAGAACGCCCCGGTGGGCTCGGCCAGCGTCACCCCCTCGATGGCGCGCAGCCCCTCGGACATGACCTGGCGGCGCTCGTCGAAGGCCCGGCGCATCTCCTCGATGGGCCCCTGGTCGGCGGTGAGGCCGTGGGCCGCGCCGTGCTGGATGAA
>JAZGDQ010000530.1:0-3483 GCA_036477985.1 bacterium | reverse complement strand
CATCTTCAACACCTACGGCCCGCGCATGCGGCTTGCCGACGGCCGCGCCATCCCGGCTTTTTTGTGCCAGGCCCTGCGCGGAGAGCCGATGACGGTATTCGGCGACGGCTCCCAGACGCGGAGCTTTTGCTTCATCTCGGACACAGTGGAAGGCTTGATGCGCCTCATGGATAGCGAGGCAAGCGGGCCCGTGAACGTCGGCAACCCGGCGGAAATGACCGTTCTCGAGCTCGCCGAGCTCATCCAGGAGCTGACGGACTCGGACTCTCCCATCGATTTTCGCCCGCTGCCGGAGGATGATCCGAAAGTCCGCCGGCCCGACATCTCCCGCGCGAAAGAACTCCTCGGGTGGGAGCCCAAGATCCCGCTCTCAGAGGGACTCTCCCGCACCATCGAGGATTTCCGCAGGCGGCTTGCGGAGGGCGAGGGAAGCGCCCCTTGAAGAGCGGCCGGCCGATCAAGCACTGGCCCGACTCCGAGCGTCCGCGCGAGAGGCTCTTGGCCCTCGGGGGCGAGGCCTTGAGCGAGGCCCAGCTTCTGGCCATTCTTCTGAGAACGGGCGATCGGGGAATGTCGGCTCTGGACCTGGCCATCGAGCTCCTCCACCGCTTCGGGGGGCTCCCGGGGCTCGAGCGCGCGGCGGCCGCCGAGCTCGCCGAGCCCAAGGGCATGGGCCCCGCAAAAGCCGCCCAGGTCAAAGCCGCCCTCGAGATCGCCAAAAGGCTCGGCCGCGAGGGGGGGGCCGAGAAACCCGCATTCCACGGAGGAGAGGATGTCCACCGCTACCTCGCGCCCGCGATCGGGGGGCTGGACCACGAGGAGTTCCGCGTCCTCCTCCTCGACACCAAGCACCGCCTGATGCGCGAGATCACCGTCTCCCGGGGCACCCTTTCGGGCACGGCGGTGGATCCGAGGGAGGTGTTCAGCGCCGCCGTCCGGGAGCGGGCCGCCGCCCTCGTCTGCGGCCACAACCACCCCAGCGGAGACCCGGCCCCCTCACCCGAAGACGGCGCCCTGACGGCGCGCCTGAAGGAATCGGGACGGGTGCTGGGAATTCCTCTTCTGGACCATGTCATCGTGGGGCGCGAGGGCTATTTCAGCTACGCCGAGAACGGATGGCCATCTTGATATGGCGATTGAAGATCGGCTAGATTGGCCCTGTTGACCGCTCCCGCCTTATCGCCCCCCGGCGCCGCCCGGGCGGCCAGGACGCGAGGTATTCGTTGAAACTCTCCGCCCGCGAAATCTTGGCCGATCGCGCCAAACGATTCGAAGCCGCGGCGGAGAGCGAATACCCCTTCCAGGTCGAATCGCTCGCCGAAGCCGCCCTGGCCTGCCTCCGGGGGGAAGGAAAAATTCTCGTTTTCGGAAACGGGGGAAGCGCCGCGCTGGCCACCCATTTTTCGGGCGAACTCCTCGGCCGCTTCCTCCGCGATCGCCGCCCCCTGCCCGCCCTCTCGCTGGCGACCGACATGAGCGTCCTCACGGCCATCGCGAACGATTACGACTATTCGGAAATTTTCGCGAGACAACTAGAAGCCCTCGGCCGCGCGGGCGATCTCGCCCTGGGCCTCACGACGAGCGGAGAATCCCCCAACGTGGTTTCGGCCCTTGAGCGCGCGAAGAAGCTGAACATCCGCTCCGCCGTCCTCACGGGCCTGCCCGGCGGGGCCGCCGCCGCAGCGGCCGACATCGCCGCCGTCGTGCCCTCGGGCGACACCGATTTCGTCCAGGAGGCCCATGAGGCGGCCCTCCACTACCTGTGCCACCGGGCCGACGCCCTCTTCTCGGGCGAGGGGGCGCCATGAGCGAGACCCTGTCCCTCCTCACCGGCGGGAAGGCCTCCGTTCTCGTCGCGGGCGACCTGATCCTGGACCGCTTCGTCTGGGGCGAGGTCGACCGCATCTCCCCCGAGGCGCCTGT
This sequence comes from bacterium, assembly GCA_036477985.1. Taxonomy (GTDB): domain Bacteria; phylum UBA8248; class UBA8248; order UBA8248; family UBA8248; genus JAZGDQ01. The sequence continues at coordinate 1,560 of JAZGDQ010000530.1, read as the reverse complement.
CCAGGTCCTCCGGTGGGAGAGCGAACAACTCGCCCTCGGCGGGGCGGCCAACGTCGCGCACAACCTGGCCGCCCTGGGCTGCGGTGTCCGGCTGGCCGGCGAGCTCGGAGGGGATGAGGAAGGAAACCGCCTCGAAGCCCTCGCCCGGGAGGCCGGGATCGACACCGCTCTCATCTCAAGGTCCGCGGCGCGTCCCACCGTCTCGAAGACGCGCTTCATCGGCAGGGGCCAGCAGATCCTCCGCGTGGACCGGGAAGAGGAGCCCGGCGAGGGGGGCGGCCTCCCCAAAATTCTTCCCGGCGCGCTCGATGGGGTGTGCGGCGTCATCTGCTCGGACTACCTCAAGGGGGCGCTCTCGCCCGGGTTCATGGAGGCGCTCGTGGCCGCCGCCGCCGCGCGCGGCATCCCCGTCATCGCCGACACCAAGGGAAGCGATTACGCGAAATACCGGGGGGTCACGGCCATCACCCCCAACCTCGCCGAGATGTCGCTGGCGGCGGGCCGGCGGCTGGGCAGCGAGGCGGCCATCGACGAGGCGGCGCGCGGGCTCATCGATAACCTCGGGCTCGAATACCTTCTTCTCACGCGCGGGCCGGCGGGGATGACCCTTTTCGGGAAAGAGGGCCGTCTTTCGAACGAGCCCGCCAGGGCCCTCGAGGTCTACGACGTCACCGGCGCAGGAGACACGGCGGCCGCCCTGTTCGGCCTCGCCCTTTTCCAGAAAATTCCGCCGGCCGAGGCGGCGCACATCGCCAACCTCGGGGCGGGCATCGTCGTGGGCAAGGTGGGCACCGCCCCGGTGAGCGCAGAGGAGCTGGCCTCAGCCCTCTCGGGGGAGGGAGGCGGCGCGGCGGGCAAGATATTGGGCGCCCCGGATTTGCGCCTCCGCCTCGAGCGCGCCAAGGGCCGCAAGGTGGTCTTCACGAACGGCTGCTTCGACCTCCTTCACGTGGGGCACATTCAATACCTCCAGCATGCCAAGCGCCTTGGGGATCTGCTGGTCATCGGCCTCAACGACGACGCCTCGGTCCGGCGGGTGAAGGAGGAGGGGCGCCCCCTCATCGAAGAGCGCCAGCGGGCCCTCCTTCTGAGCGCCCTTGAGTGCGTGGACTATGTTGTATTTTTTTCGGAGGACACGCCCGAAAATCTCATCCGGGAAATCCGGCCCGACATTCTTGTGAAGGGCGGCGACTACGCCCCGGACGAGGTCCTCGGCCGGGATATCGTCGAATCCTACGGCGGGCGGGTCGTGGTGCTCCCCTTCGTGGACGGCGTTTCGACGACGAATATCGTCAACACCATCCTGGAGCGATACAGCGGTGAATGAGATGAGCGCCGGAAACGGGGAAAAGCCCGCCTCCGGGCCGGTGATCGTCACGGGCGCGGCGGGCTTCATCGGTGCGCGCCTGGCGGCCCGGCTCGCCGGGGCCGGAGAGCGCGTAATCGCCGTGGACGAGGCGCCCCACTTCGAGGCCCGCCCGGAGATCGCGTCCATCTACCAGGGATGCGCTCCCGCGAAGACCGCCGGCATGGACGATCTTCCGGCGCTGCTCGATGAGG
>JAZGDQ010000053.1:0-8630 GCA_036477985.1 bacterium | reverse complement strand
GCTCTTCGACGGGGAGGCCTCCTTATATGCCGGAAGAGCGAAGGAGGGGAGGAGGGGGCAGAGGGGGCAAGGGGGGATATCCCCGGCGGGGGGCGCTAATCCTCCCGATTCGCCTCTTCCTCGGCGGCCTTCTTCTTCTTCCGCCGCGAGACGATCTTGGCGATGATGATGCTGATCTCGTAGAGAACGATGAGCGGGCCCGCGAGGAGGAGCTGGGTCACCATGTCGGGCGGGGTGAGGACCGCCGCCACGACGAAGGCGCCCACGATGACGTAGGCGCGGTTCGTGACGAGCCACTCGGGCGTCACGACCCCGATCTGGACGAGGAGGAGGGTGACGAGGGGGATCTCGAAGGTGAAACCGAAGACGAGGATGAGCTTGAAGACGAAGGAGATGTAGAAGCCGATCGAGATCTGGGGGACCAGGGAGTCGGTGGCGAAGCTCAGGAGGAATCGGAGCCCGAAGGGGAGGATGAGGTAGTAGCAGAAGAGCGCCCCAACGATGAAGCACATCGTGGAGAAGAAGACGAAGGGGAACACATAGCGCTTTTCTTTGGTCAGGAGGCCCGGCGCGCAAAAGCGCCAGATCTGAAGCAGGGTCACGGGGAGGCCGAGGAAGATGGCGGCGAAGAAGGCCACCTTGAGGTGGGCGAAGAAGGCCTCGGTCGGAGAGAGGAAGACGAGCTTCAGGCCCGCGACCGGGCGCTGGACGAGAGTGAGGATCCAGTCCGAAAAGTAATAGGTCCCCATGAAGATGACGAGGATCGTCCCGATGATGATGAGGATCCGGTTGCGCAGCTCGGTCAGGTGCCCGGTGAGGGGCAGGGATGCCTCATCGGTCACGACGCCGGCGTCCTCTCGTTCGGAGCGCTCGGGGGCTCGTTCTCCGCGGCGCTTTCGCCCCCGGCCGAGGCCGTATGGTCCGCTTTCCCGGCGTCCGCTTTCCCGGCGTCCGCCGCCCGGGAGGAGGGCGCCTCATCGCCGGCGGGGGCGTGATCCTCCGCGGAGGAGGGGCTCTCCTCGGGGTGCTCATCGCCCGCGCCGCCGAAGGCGGCCGCCCCGGTGTCCTCCCCTTCCTCGGATTCGGCCGCGGCGGCGGTCTCCCCGCCCGGGGCTTTCTTCTCCGTCTCCGAATCCGAATCCGAATCGGTGGGATCGTCAGAAGAGGAGGAGGTTTTCGATTCGTCCTCGAAGAGGGAGTCGTCGTCGAGGTTGATGCTGTCCTGGAAGTCCGAGGCGGCGCGCTTGAACTCGCGCAGACCCTTCCCGATGGACTTCGCCAGCCCGGGCAGGCGGGCGGGCCCGATGATGACGAGGGCCACCACCAGGATGATAAGGATCTCCTGCATTCCGATGCTGCCGAACAAGGCGTAGCTCCTTGAATGTGAAGGAATACCCTCCCAGACTTATACCAAATCGGGGGAGCGGGGTGAATGGCGGGCCGGAAGAGCGGGCTGCTATAATTCCCGGGTCATCCCCATTTCGGTGATCCGGAGGCCCGGGACAGGGAGGGAGCGGAAATGTCGAAGATGCGGCCGATAACCCCGTTTCGCCTCGCGGCGGCGGCCCTGGGGGCGCTTCTCCTCGCCGCCGCCTCCCCTTCCGCCCCCCAGGCGGCCCCGGCTGGGAAGGAGATGGTCTACGTCTTCAACCTCGGGAGCCAGGACGTCTCGGTCATCGACCCCGCCGCCCGCAAGGTGGTGCGCACCCATCCCCTCGGCGTCTCGGTCCGCTGGCTCTCCAACGAGCAGAACTACTGGGACGGCGCGCGGATCTGGACCTACACCGTCGAGAAGGGCGTCTCCCACGCCGTGGTCATCGACCCGCGCGGCTTCCGCGTGGTGAAGAAGATCCCGCTCGGCGCCGGTCCCTCCCACAGCGCCGTTCTCGTCCGGGGGAACCGCTTCGCTCTGGTGAACGTGGCCGGAGAGAACCACATCGCCGTCATCGACACCGCGAAGCTCGAGGTGGTGCGGCGCATCCCGACCGGCGCCTTTCCCTGCGACCTCGACACCACGCCCGACGGCCGCTACCTCTTCACCCCCGAGCGCGACCAGGACACCGTGGCGCGGTTCGACCTGCGCGACTTCTCGCTCGCGGGCCGCCTAGCGCTCGAGGCGGGGAGCCGGCCCCACATGCTCCGCGTCTCGCCCGATGGGCGGCGCGTCTGGGTGCAGAACGCGCGGGCGGGGACGAACACCTTTCTCGGAGCCGACCCCTTCCGGGTGGAGAAGACGCTCCGGCTCGACAGTGTGCCCGTGACCAACGCCTTCTCTCCCGACGGGCGCTTCTCCTACGTGACCAACATGGCGGGCGGCACCGTCTCGGTCGTCGACCGGCGGAGCCTGAAGGAGGTGACCCGCCTCACGGTGGGCCGCGCGCCGGCGAACGTGGGCTTCACCTCGGACGGGCGCTTCGCCTACGTCTCGGTGACCGGGAGGAGCGCGGTGGCCGTCATCGACGCCCGGACGCACCGGCTGGTGGACGTCATCCCGGTCGGGCGCGCCCCCTCGGGGCTTCTCATCACCAGCCGGTTCTGAGGCCGGGCGAGTCGGCCCCGGCCCGGGAGGGCGGCCCCGCCCCGGGATAGGGACCCTTTATGAGCGCGATCTGGCTCAAGACGCTTCTGCTCGGCCTCCCCATCGGCCTCCTGTTCGGCTACGTCCTCCAGCGCGGGCGGTTCTGCATGTACACCGCCTTCCGGGACATCCTCATCGCCCGCGACGCCACCCTCTTCCGGGCCTACATCCTGGCCCTCCTCGTTCAGGCGGCCCTCATCCACGCCCTGGCGGCCGCCGATCTGCTCTCCGTCCAGGTCTTCTCCTTCACCTGGCTGGCCTCCATCGCGGGAAGCTTCGTCTTCGGCATCGGGATGGTCCTCGCCGGCGGGTGCTCCTCGGGGACCTGGTACCGGGTCGGGGAGGGAATGGTGGGCTCCTGGATGGCCGCCATGGGCTACGCCCTCGGGGTGGCCGCCACGTTTTGGGGTCTCCTCCGCCCCGCGGCGGCCTACCTCCGCTCCTTCCGGGCGCCGCCCGAGCTCTCGAGCCTGCACGGCGCCCTCGGCCTCCCGAAGTGGGCGGTCCTGATCGCCCTTCTGGCCGCGGGGGGAATCTGGCTGGCGCGCTCCCCCCGCCCCCGCGCCTTCACGGGCTGGACCTGGACCCGAACGGGCCTCGCCATCGGCCTGGTGGCGGCCCTGGCCTGGGTGGCCTCGGCGGCGGCGGGGCGCAACTTCGGCCTGAGCATGACGGGACCCTCCGGGGCGCTCCTGCGCTACGTCGCGATCGGCGACACCTCGCCGGGCTGGGGCCTTTGGATGATCCTGGGGGTCCCCCTCGGGGCCTTCGCCGGGGCCGTTGCCGCGGGCGAGTTCAAGTGGCGCGCCCCCGCGCCCGAGCGGATGGTCAAGCAGTTCGCCGGGGGGGGGCTGATGGGATTCGGCGCCGCCACGGCGGGGGGCTGCAACATCGGCCACAGCCTGACCGGCCTCGCCGCCCTCTCCACCGGGAGCCTGGCGGCCACGATCTTCATCATTCTGGGATGCTGGACGGGCACCTACCTCTTCTTCATGCGGAAGTAGGCGGGGCCGCTCAAAGGGCCGAATCGCCCCCTTGGGACGCCCCCCTTCCGGCTCCCCCCCTCCCGCCGGGGCCCGCGGGGCCCCCCGAAGCCGCCTCTCCCGGCCCCCGCCTTTGAAGGGGGGCCGAAACTTTGGTAGGGTTCGCCTGGGCTTCGCCGGCCCTCTCGCCGCCGCTGAGCGGGCCGCCGCTGAGCGGGCCAAAATGACGGGAACCGACACTCCATGCGACACCGGCTCCACCGGGTCCTGAAAGATGAGGGCAGGGCAGTCTCCTATACCGATCTGGCCAGCAAATTACTGAAAACAGAAGAGTTAAGCGAAAGCGCCGCCAAGGCCATCCTGGAGCCCTTCCTCCGCTCGAACCCCCATTTCACCCAGGACGCCGAGGGAAACTGGAGCGCCGCCGAGCCCCTCCTGCGCGAGCGCTTCCTCCCCGACGTGCGCTTCGCGGTGGTGGACATCGAGACCACGGGGGGGCGCCCTCCCCAGCACCGGATCACCGATCTGGCCGCCGTCCGGGTGGCCGACGGCGAGGTGGAGGACAAGTTCCAGAGCCTGGTGAATCCGGGGCGGCTCATTCCCTGGAGCGTGGTCCGCCTCACCGGGATCACCGACGAGATGGTGTCCGGCCGCCCCCCGCTCATCGAGACCTTCCCCTCCTTCCTGGAGTTCATCGAGGGCTCGGTCTTCGTCGCCCACTGCGCGAACTTCGACTTCCAGTTCATCCACTACTTCGCCCGCGAGTTCCTCGAGCGCGAGCTGGACCCGCCCATCCTGTGCACCTTCAAGCTGGCCCAGCGCCTTCTGCCCGACCTGGGGCGCTACAACCTGGGCGAGCTGGCCGCCCAAATGGGGATCATCGAGACCGACCGCCACCGCGCCCTGGGCGACGCGCAGACGACGGCCCAGCTCCTCCTTCGCTTTCTGCGCATGCTCCAGGCCCTCGGCCTCGAGACCTTGGAGGACGTGCTCGACTACCAGGAGATGCCCCAGAAGGAGGCGCCGAGTCTGGCCGAGGGGCTCTCCATCGATCCCGCCGTCCTGAACGACCTGCCCGCCGAGCGGGGGGTGTTCCGCCTCCTCGACGGGCGCGGCGAGTCGGTCTACTCGGGCAAGGCGCCCGACATCAAGCGCGCCGTGCGCGACCTCTTCTACCCCAAGAACCGGTCGGCGGCGAAGTTCTCCCTAAAGCTCAAGTCGGTGAAGCGGGTCGAGGCCCGCCGGCTCGAGAGCGAGCTCGGGATGAACCTCGAGGCGAACCGCATGATGCGGAGCGCGAAGCTCATGAACGGCGGCGCCCCCGCCGGCGCCTTCGGCTTCCTGAAGATCGGGCTCACGAGCAAGCTCCCCCGCGCCTACGCGGTGAAGCGCTTCGCGGTCGACGGCGGGGCCTACTACGGCCCCTTCCGCAAGCAGGCCCAGCTGCGCGAGTTGGTCGATATCATCCACGCCGCCTTCCCGCTTCGCCGGCAGAGCCGCGCCGAGGAGGAAAAGGCCGGGAAGTCGGGCGGAAAGCCGCATTCGCCCCCCCTCCCGGACCTCTCCCCCGCCCTCTACGGCGACCTCATCGAGCGGCTCCAGGCCATGCTGGAGGGGCGCATCGGGCGGGGCGCCGAGCGGGGCCTCGTCCGCTTCCTCGAGCGGGCGTGGGGCGACCTCGGCCCCCCCGCCGGGATGCTTCGCCGCCACCTCGGGCGCCTGCGCCACTTCCTCAAGACCCACTCCCTCTCGGGCCCCTCGGTGGAGCGGCGCAATCTCATCATCGTCGAGCCGGGCGAGAGCCGGAGCCGAAGGGTGTGCTATCTCGTCCGCCGCGGACTCCTCGCCGGTGAGTTGGAGTTCGCGCGAAGCGCGCCTCAAGTGGAGGAGCTGAAGGCGCGGGTGCGGTCGGTCTTCCTGGAGGAGGAGGAGCCGCCGGTCGAGCTCGGCAAGGAAGCGCTGGAGGAGGCGTGCGTCATCGCCGCCTGGATGCGGCGCGAGCTCATGGACGGCTTCATCCTCGATCTGTCGGACGGGGCGGAGGAGGAGCGGGTGATGGAAGTCTTCCTCGCCTCCCTGAAAGATCCCCAGGCGGCGGGCACCATAATCTCCCTCTAGCGCGCCGCGCGCGAAATCCGACCCAAGCTTTCGGCCTCATTTTTGTTGCGCGCCGGCTCTCCCTGTGCTAGCGTTTCACTTCCTTTACACGGCGAATTCTTATATCTCAGACGGAGAATGATTCCGGCGGAGGACACGCTCCCGCGGTCGGCGGCGCTCCCGATTCAAAGAGCGGCGGACAAGCAGGGACTCCGGCAGTGCGGGGGGCGTCTCCCGTTCTCCGGGCGATGCGCGGCGCCGCACGGGCCGCTCGGCCCCGCATGGGCCGCTCGGCCCCGAGCGTCCGGAAGGCATGAAAGGCCGGGAAGGAAGCCAGCCGGGAGCGAGTCCTCGAAGTGCGGCGGAGGGAACCCGCCCTCCTCCACGCCGGAGCCGTCTTTTCATTCTGTTTTCATTCTAAGGGAGCGACCGGGGAAGATGGGCGCGCCGCCTGATCCGGCCTGCGAGTATTGGGACGAGCGAATCGAGCGGATGGGGCGCGATGAGATCGCCGCCCTCCAGCTCGAGCGCCTCCGGTGGCAGGTGGGCCGCTGCCACGAGGGCTCGGCCTTCTACCGCGAGCGCCTGGACGCGGCCGGGGTGGGCCCGGATGGAATCCGCTCCCTGGAGGACCTCCGCCGAATTCCCTTTGTCACAAAGGAAGAATTGCGAGCCGAGCAGGCCGCCCACCCCCCCTTCGGCCGCTACGCCGTCGCCCCCCCGGAGAGCTGGGGCGAGCTCCACCCCTCGACCGGCACGACGGGCGTCCCCGTCAGCACCATCTGGAGCCGCAAGGACGTGGAGAACATCGCCGACTTCACCGCCCGCACGATGTGGAGCTTCGGCGTCCGCCCGGGCGATGTCGTCCAGAACGCCTTCAGCTACGGCCTCTGGGTGGCGGGGATGAGCGTCCACTACGCCACCCAGAAGATCGGCTGCTTCGTCATCCCCATCGGCGCCGCCATGACCGAGCGCCAGCTCCTCTCCCTGAACACGATCGGCTCCACGGTCATCCTGAGCACGCCGAGCTCCGGCCTCTACATCGGGGAGAAGCTCCGCGAGAGCGGGATCGACCCCGGGTCCCTGCCCCTGCGCATCGGCTCCTTCGGCGGGGAGGGGGGGACCCAGAACCCCGCCACCCGCGCCCGCATCGAGGAGGCCCTCGGGATCGACGCCTACGACTACTTCGGCCTGGGCGAGATCGGCCCCACCTTCGCGAGCGAGTCGGTGGCCAAGTCGGGGCTCATCTGGGCCGAGGACCATCACATCATCGAGGTGATCGACCCCGAAACGCGCAAGCCGGCGGGGGAGGGCGAGATCGGCATCCTCGTCATCACCCACCTCACGCGCGAGGCGACCCCCATGCTCCGCTACTGGACGAACGATTTCGCCCGGGTGGAGAGCGCCCCCAGCCCCTGCGGGCGCACCCACCTGCGCTCCCCCGGGGGCGTCCTGGGGCGCCACGACGACCTGGTCATCTTCCGGGGGGCGAAGTTCTACCCCATCCAGGTGGAGGAGGTGGTGCGCAGCTTCCCCGAGCTGAGCAACGAGTTCCGCGTCGAGCTGCGGCCCGACGCCGGGACCGGGCGCGACCGCTGCGTCGTCATCGCCGAGTACGCCGGGGGGGGGACGCCCTCCGGCTTCGAGGAGACCCTCACCCGGCGCCTGCGGGAGGCGCTGCTCGTGCGCCCCGAGGTGGAGATCCTCCCGACCGGCTCCTTCGAGCGGACGACCTTCAAGGCGAAGCGGTACGTCGACCTTCGCGGGGCGCAGTCCTAGGCTTCATTTTTCTCGAGGTATCGCGTGCGCAGCGTGGCCATCGCCGGTGTCGGCATCACCCCCTTCGGCGTCCGGAGCGAGGGGCCCGTCGTGCTGGGCGCGCGCGCCTGCCGGGCCGCCCTCGCCGACGCCGGCCTGGGCCCCGAGCGGGTCGAGGCCTTCTTTTTGGGCAATTTCGCCGGCCACGCCTTCACCGGCCAGAATCACCTCGCCCCCATGGTGGCCCACGCGGCGGGGCTCGGGCCGGTCCCCTGCACCCGGGTGGAGGGCGCCTGCGCCTCCGGGGGGCTGGCGTTTCGCCAGGGGGTGATGGCCGTCGCCTCCGGGGCGGCCGACGTCGTCCTGGCGGCCGGGGTGGAGAAGATGACGACCGCCGATGCGGAGGAGGTGGGGGGCATCCTGGCCGCCGCGGGCGACTGCGAGGCCGAGATGCCGGCCGGGGCCACCTTCCCCGCCCTCTTCGCCCTCGTCGCCCGCCGCCACATGGAGAGCTACGGCACCACGCTCGAGGCCTTCGCCGAGGTGGCGGTGAAGAACCACGCCCACGGCCTGCTCAACCCCAACGCCCACCTGCGCAAGGCCATCACGCGGGAGATGGCCCTCGACGCCCGCCCCGTGGCCGAGCCCCTCGGCCTCTACGACTGCAGCCCCATCAGCGACGGGGCGGGAGCGGCCGTTCTGTGCCCGATGGAGATGGCCGCGGACCTCCACCCCCGTCCGGTCCGCGTGCTCGCCTCGGCCCAGGCCTCGGGCGTCCCCGCCCTCCAGGACAAGGCGGACATCACCCGCTTCGAGGCCACCTCGCTGGCCGGCGCGAAGGCGTTCGATGCGGCCGGCCTGAACCCGGAGGACGTGGACGTGGCCGAGGTGCACGATTGCTTCACCATCGCCGAGATCGTCGCCCTCGAGGATCTGGGCTTCTACCGCAAGGGGGAGGGGGGCCGGGCCGCCCTGGAGGGCCGCTCCGCCCTCGGGGGAACCATGCCGGTGAACACGAGCGGGGGGCTCAAGGCGAAGGGCCATCCGGTGGGCGCCACCGGCCTCGCCCAGATCCACGAGCTCGTCCTCCAGCTCCGGGGCGAGGGGGGCGCGCGCCAGGTGCCCGGGGCCGAGGTCGGCCTCGCCCACAACATGGGCGGCTCGGGGGCGACCTGCGCCGTCCACATCCTCTCGCCGGGATGGTGAGGGCCGTG
>JAZGDQ010000529.1:0-17533 GCA_036477985.1 bacterium | reverse complement strand
GAGCCCGACGCCCGGGGCCCCTCGCTCGTCGAGGGCCTCGACCACCTGGGCCTCGCCGCGGAGGACGTCGAGAAGACGGTGGCCTGGCTCGAATCGCGCGGCGCCGAAGTCCTCCGACCCCCCGAGAAGACCGGCGTCGGCGGCCGCACCATCGCCTTCATCAAAGGGCCGGGCAATATTCGGATCGAGATCTGCGAGAGGGTGAAGGGGTAGAGACTGATCCCCCCCCCTACTCGAAATAGATCGCTACCGCCCTTACGGGCGATCCGGTTCCGCCGCGCATCTTGAGGGGGAGGCAGGAGAAGAAGAATTTCGTGCCCGCGACCTCCTTCAGGTTCGCCATGTTCTCCACGTTCAGGACCTTGCGCTCGCGGCACACCTTGTGGGCCCAATACCCCCGGTCCTTCATGGCGGCCGAGGAGTCCACGCTGGGGGCGTCGATTCCCACGTTGATGCAGCCGCGGTCGGCGAGCCAGTTCATCGCCTCCTCGCTCAGCCCCGGGTACTTGTAGAGCCAGTCGTTGAAGTCCCCGCCGTAGTATTTGTCGTAGTGGCCCGTCCAGATGAGGACGGTGCCCTTCTCGGGCGCCTCGAGCCCCGCCTTCGCGCAGGCCTCCTCCAGGTCCTTCGCCGACATCCAGTCGTCCGTTCCGCAGAACTTCGTCAGGTCGATGCAGATGGCCTCGGTGAAGAACCACTCGAGGCCGAGCTGGTCGATGGCCTCCGCCCCGGGGCTCCCGTCGATGTGGAGGAAGGCGTCCACGTGGGTGGGCCCGTGGTCGCTCATGATCATGGTGTTGGTCGTCGAGGTGTGGCCCGAGGGGGAGTTGCGGTAGGCGTAGGAGGTCTCCTCGTGCGTCTTGTTGGGAAAGATGGCCGTGCGCTGGTGGCCCGGGTAGACGGGCATGCCGTTGAAGATCTCCTGGGAGAGGTCGACGATCCTGGGCTTCATGCGTCCTCCTCGGGGATGGGCCCCGTCGCGGGGGCTGAGCCTCATCATGGGGGCTGAGCCCCATCATGGGGCTGGGCCTCATCGTGAATGAAAACGGCGGGGAAAACGCCGGGAGGAATCCTGCCAGCACCCGTAAGGGGGCGCAACCTCAGGCGCGGGCGCCCTCCCCTTCCGCCTCCCAGAGCCGGCGCCACAGGATGATCCCGCCGAAGAGGAGGATGAGGACGGCGCTCGCCACGTAGGCCGCCCGCACGGGCCCGAGCCAGAGGCTGTCGGCCCGGAAGCCGCTCACCGCCGCCCTTCCGATCGAGTAGAGGACGAAGTAGAGGCAAAAGAGGAAGCCCGGCTTGTGATGGATGAAGCGCAGCCGGCGCAGGAGGAAAAACCAGGCGAGGTTGAAGATCAGCTCGTAGATCATGACCGGGTGGATGGGGGCGCCCGGGAACTGGCGGCCGGCGATGCTCTCGGGCGGGAAGACGACGCCCCAGGGCGCGCCGGTGGGGACGCCGTGGGCGTCGCCGTTCATGAAGTTGCCGAAGCGGCCGAAGGCCTGGCCCAGCATGAGGGCCGGGGCGGCGGCGTCGGCGAAGGACCAGGTCGGGACGGGACGGCGGGTGAGGTAGATCCAGCCCGCGAGGACGCCCCCGACGAGGCCGCCGTGGATGGCGAGGCCGCCGTGCCAGATCTGGGGGATCTCCCAAAGGTTGCGCCCGTAAAAATCCCAGTTGAAGAGGACGTAGTAGAGCCTGCCCCCGATGATCCCCGCAAACATGCCGAGGAGGCAGAAGTTCATGATCTCGTCCGCCGTGATGGGGAGGCGCAGGCGCTCGGCCTCCTTGCGGACGATGCGCGCCCCCACCAGGACGGCGAGAACGTACATCAGGCCGTACCAGCGGAGGACGAAGGGGCCGGCGCTGAAGATGACGGGGCTCATGCGGATCCTCGAATTCGAATGGCCGTGCGGGCGGTCTCGCGAAATCCCGGACCCGGCGACAGCGAGCCGCGCGCTATTTGGGCTTCAGGCCCCCGTAAATCTCGCTCCGGGGATAATAGTCCTTCCATCCATACCAGAAGGAGAGCGTGCTCGGAATCTGCTCGAGCTTTTTCCCCTTCATGGGTCCGCTCACGGCGCGGCCCGTCAGGCGGAGCCAGCGCGAGTTCGTCTCCCGGTCGCGCATGTAGCGGCAGTTCCCGTCCCCGCCGGCCCCGGACTTTCCCCCCTCGACCGCGAAGGTGAGCGTCTTGCCGCCCAACTTCCTGTCGAAGACCACCCCGGTGCGCGCCCTCTCGCAGTAGGTGACGAGCAGATTCCGGCCGGCGAAGACGTCGTTCACCACCCCGTCCCGGTTGAGGGCGGCGAAGGGATACACCTTGGCCCGCTTCTCCCCCCCGCCCGCGGGCGCGAGGGCGACGGCCACGATGAAGGTCTTGGGGTGGAGGCGGTTGTCCCGGTGCTTTTGGGGGATGATGCCGGCCTTCCGGCTGTAGTAGTAGCCCTCGTAGGGGTCGCGCGAGCTGGAGCGAAAGAAGCTGAAGAGGCCGCCCACCTTCTTCTTGTTGAGGACGCGGGATTTCGGGTAGAGCTGGCGCCACTCGTCGAAGGTGGTGAAGAGGGCGGGATAGATCTTCAGCTTCTTTCCCTTCAGGGGGCCGACGATGCCCTCCCCCGTGAGGTGGCTCCAAAGGGTGTCGGTCTGGCGGTCGTACATGACGAGGACGTTCTTCCAGAGCTTTCCCGAGACCCCCATGGAGAGCTCTTTGCCGTCCAGCATCCGGCCATACACGATGGCCGTAAAGCAGAGGGGTCACCAGGTGATGGCGACTTTGCGCCCTCCGACGACGTCGTTCACGATCTCGTGGCTGCTGAGGAGGGGAACCGAGTAGGCGCGCCGGTCGCCCCCGATGTCCACCCCGATCACCATCTCGTCCGGCTGCATGAAGGCGGCGGCCTCCTTCACCGAGACGAACTGGGGATCGTCGATCGAGGGAATCTGATCTTTCGGTAGGAGGGTCCGGATCTCGGAGGCGGGGTCCGCCTCCGCCCCGGCCGGGGGCGCGAAAACGACCGCCGCCGCGGCCAGGCCGAGGGCGAGCGCAAGAGTGCCTATCCAGTGGTGCATCGGTGAGGTTCCTCCCTCCGGCGGCGATCCGTCCCATCAGCGCACGCGGCGCCCGCGGCGCCCGAAGCGCGCGGGCTCTTGCAACCCGCCCCCCCGGAGGGGGGCGGCCGATTCATTTCGTCCGTCCGTAAATCTCGCTCTTGGGATAATAGTCCTTCCATCCGAACCAGAAGGAGAGCGTGCTCGGAATCTGCTCGAGCTTTTTCCCCTTCATGGGTCCGCTCACGGCCAGTCCCGTCAGGCGAAGCCAGCGCGAGCCCGACTCGCGGTCGCGCATGGTGCGGCACCCCTCCCCTTCGGGCTCGAAGGTGAGATCCTTCCCCTGCATCCGGCGGCTGAACACCGCCCCCGTCTTGGCCTTCTCGCAATAGGAGACGACCAGCTCGCGGCCGGCGAAGGCGTCGTTCACCACGCCCGCCTTTTCGAGGGCGCCGAAGGGGTACACCTTGGCCCGCTTCCTCCCCCCGCCCGCGGGCGCAAGGGCGACGGCCACGACGAAGGTCTTGGGATGAAGACGGTTGTCCCGGTGCTTCTCGGGAATCACGCCGGTGTCGCTGTTGTAGTAATACCCCTCGTAGGGGTCCTTCATGTAGAAGCGAATGTCGTAAAGTTTTTGGCCCCCGCCCGTCTTCCGCTTGTCGATCACCCGGGATTTCGGATAGAGCTGGCGCCACTCGTCGAAGGTGGTGAAGAGGGCGGGGTAGATCTTCAGCTTCTTCCCCTTCAGGGGGCCGATGAGGCCTTCCCCCGTGAGATGGCTCCACAGGGTGTCGGTCTGGCGGTCGTACATGACGAGAACGTTCTTCCAGAGCTTTCCCGAGACCCCCATGGTGAGCTCCCTCCCGTCGTCCAGCACCCGGTCATACACGATGGCCGTATAGCAGAGGGGTCACCAGGTGACGGCGACTTTGCGCCCTCCGATGACGTCGTTCACGATTTCGTGACGGCTGAGAAAAGGAATCGAGTAGGCGCGCCGATCGCCGCCGATGTCCACCCCGACCACCATCTCGCCGGAGAACATGAACTCCTCGGCCTCCTTCACCGAGACGTAGACGGGGAAGTCGATGGCGGGAATGGCGTCCTTGGGAAGGAGGGTCTGGATCTCGGAGGCGAGGTCGTCCGCCTCGGCCCCGGCCGCCGGGGCGGAGAACCCCCCGAGGAGGACGAGGGCGGCCGCGAGGGCGGTCATCCAATGCCGCATGGGCGATGGCCCCTCAATGAGCGAATGGCGCATGGCTCTTTCGGAATCGCCCCCGGGAGCCGCCGCCTCAGCGGGTGCGGACGGAGTGAAGGACGAGGAAGCGGACCTGCTCCCCCTGCCCCGACCCGCGCGCGATCTTCGCCAGAACGTTGGTGTCGGCGGGTATTTTCTCGAGGAGCCGCTCGAAGTCCTCCAGCGTGCGGATCGGGACCCGGACGGGGACGCCGCCGTCCCCCGCCGCACGGTAGGTCACCTGCCGAATCGCCATTCCGGAGCGGAGGCCGTCCCGGAAGGCCTGGCTCCCCGGCTTGACCTCGCCGATAAGGACCCCTTCGGCCGACTTCAGCTGGTTCTTCTTCGCCAGCTCGGGCGTGAGGCCCTCGAGGTTCATCCCGTAGGCTTCGTCCTTCGCCGGCTCCTCCTTGGGGGACGCCTTCTCCTCCCCCCTGCGGTCGGGCAGGCGCGCGAGGGTGACCGAGAGATGCTCCTTTTTCCCGTCGCGGACGATCTGAATGTCCACCGGCTGGCCGGGAGGGGTCCAGCCCACGATCTTCTGGAGGTGGGCGGTGTCGAGCACCTTGCGCCCGTCGAGGCCGACGATGACGTCCCCCGCCCGGATTCCCGCGCTCTGGGCCGGGCCGTCCGGGAGTAGGCGCCCCACCAGCGCGCCCTCGGCGCTCGGCAGTCCCAGGAGGGGGGTCATGTCGTTGGCGACCGGCTGGATCATCACCCCCAGGTAGCCGCGCGCGAAGGAGCCCTTGCGCCGCAGGTGGCGAATCACCTCGCTCGCCATGTTGCTGGGGATAGCGAAACCGATTCCGCTGCCCGGCGAGGGGATGGCCGTGTTGATTCCGATCACCTCGCCCTCGATGTTGACGAGGGGCCCGCCGCTGTTCCCCCGGTTGATGGCGGCGTCGGTCTGGATGAAATGCTCGTAGCGGGCGATGCCCACCCCCGAGCGGCCGATGCCGCTCACCACCCCGACCGTGAAGGTGCGTGTGATGCCGAAGGGATCGCCCACGGCGATGGCCCATTGGCCCACCTTCACCTTGTCGCTGTCGCCGAGCTTGGCCACCGGGAGGGGGCCGCGCGGCTCGATCTTGATCAGGGCCAGGTCGGTGTAGCGGTCGGCGCCCACCACCTTGGCCTGGTATTCGCTCTTGTCCGAAAGGCGCACACGGAGGCGGCTCGAGTCGGCCCCCACGTGGTTGTTCGTGAGGATGTAGCCCTCGGCGTCGATGATGACGCCCGAGCCCGAGGAGAAGCGGGGGACGTTCGGCTGGGGGATGCCCTTCCCCGGCCGGCGGCCGGAGGACTTGATCCGGCTCTCCGCCCGGATGCTAACGACGGTCGGCTTCACCCGGTTGGCGAGACCGATGAAGACAGTCTCGAACTGGCGGAGGATGGAAAGGTCCACGGAGGGGGCGGCCGCCCCGGAGGAGGCGGCCCCCGCCGGAGACGGGAGCAGAGGGAGTGCAAGAAGGAGCGTGAGCAGCAGACGGTGAATCATCGTGGCCTCTATGCGGTTTCAGGTGAAACGGGGACAGCGCCGGCGCCCCTCAGACTACCCCTTTCCCCCCGTCCAGGGAAAGAGGCCCGCTCCGGGTGGAGTGCCCCGCCGCGGGGGGAATGGGTTCCCCCCTTCCCCTCTCCCCCCGGGGAGATAAAAAAACGCCGGACGGCTTCGCGCCGCCCGGCCCCATTTTCGGGACGCCCCGCGGGGGGGCGGCCCCTCATCGTCTGATGCGCGAAAACCCTTAAAAAGTGTATCCGCCCGATTGGAGGACATCCTGAATGTCCGCCTTGCCGCCGACCTTGTCGTCGAGGACCAGGGCGTAGAACCACATCCCCTTCTTCCAGAAGGCCAGCTGGAAGCCGTCCTTCTCGGTCACGTGAATGTTCTGGCCCCAGAGGCGGAAGCTCGGAATCATCGGCAGCGAGTAGGAGATCGACTCGCTCGGCCCGATGAAGAGGGCCAAGGTGTGCCCGTTGCTCCGGTAGCGGACGAAGGCGCCCTTTTGCCCGGCGAAGGGGCAAAGCCGAACTCCCAGCAAATTGCCCTTTCCCCCGGTGAAGACCAGGGGGCGCACTTCCTTCTGGAACTTGTCCTCGAGCCAGGCGGCCACCTTCCGCACATCGCCCGAGCGGAAATCGAGGGGATTGGTGACCTCGACCCGGTAGACTTCCATCGTCCTCGCCACCAAGGCGGCGGGCACCGACATCGCCCGCTGGTAGAAGCCCATCCCCAGGACGAGGAGGGCCACGGCGGCGGCGGCGATCGAGGGCCGCACCCAGCGGCTCCGCTTCATCCGCTCGCGGCGGGCCAGCTTCCGGATCCGCTTCTTGAGCATCTCGGGGGCCGGGGGGCCGGCCATCTTCTCGGCGAGGGCCTTCTTGAGCGCGCAAATGCGCTCGAACTCGGCCCGGCACACCTCGTCGCGCCCGATCCAGCTCTGGACCTCGATCGTCTCCTTGACGTCCAGCTCCATGTCGACGTATGCGTCGATGAGCCGGAGCGCCTCATCCCGTGTCATTTTTCCATCCACCATGAAAGGGCGGCGCCCGCTCCCCCCGGGAGCCGGTTGACCATCAAATCAAAAGCCTAATCGGACACGGGGAATAACCCCACCAAGTCCGAAATACAATCGATTCATCCCCGAAAAATCAATGCTCCGGGGACATATCCACGTCATGCCCCGCTATCGTTGTAACGCATTGGGAACAAAATAATTTCTTCCATTTCATCAAATTCGTCCCCCCCCGCGGGGGATTCTCCTAGTTTCCTCCTAAATCACTGTTTTTGCTTAACAAATCCTGCAGCATCCGCCGCGCCCGGTAGAGGCGCGACATCACCGTCCCCAGCGGGCACTCCTCGATATCGGCGATCTCCTTGTAGGAGAAGCCCTCCACGTCCGAGAGGAGGACGATCCGCTGGAACTTCTCGGGCAGCTCGGCGAAGGCCTTCTCGATGTCCTGGGCGGTCTGGCGGTTGAAGAACTCCGCCTCCGGCCCCCTGGTCTGGGCGCTCGTGTTCACCATCTCGATTTCGGAGCGGAAGAACTCAGGATCCTCGAATCCCACCTGGCTCGGCGCCCGCACATCGCGGCGATAGCGGTTGATATAGGTGTTGCGCAAGATCTTGAAGAGCCAGGCCCGGATATTGGTGCCCGGCTGGAACTGGCGCTGGAAGCGGAAGGCGCGCAGGTAGACGTCCTGGACGATGTCCTCGGCGTCGGCCGGGTTCCCCGTCATCCGCAGGGCCGAGCGGTAGAGGGCGTCCATATGCTCCAGGGCCAGAACCTCAAAATCGCTACTATTGCTTTTCATTATAAATATTCACCCTAATTAACTTCAAGTATAACTTCAAGTTCGACCGAGGCCCCCAGCGGCAACTCCCAGACGCCGACCGCCAGGCGGGCATGCCGCCCCGCCTCCCCGAACAACTCGACCGACAACTCCGAGGCCCCGTTCACCACGGCGGCCTGATCGGTGAACCCCTCGGCGCAGGTCACAAAGCCCGTCAGGCGGACCACCCGGCGCACCCGGTCCAGATCCCCCAGGGCGGCCCGCGCCTGGGCCAGGGCGTTGAGGAAGCAGAGGCGGGCGCAGGCCTGTCCCTCCTCCAGGCTCACCTCGGCCCCCACCTTCCCGCGGTGGATGAGCTCCCCCCCTGAAGGGGAATCTGGCCCGAGATGAACAGCAGATCGCCCGAGCGCACATAGGGGACATAGGCGCCCACCGGGGAGGGAGGCTCGGGAAGCGCGATTCCCATCTCCTTCAACCTCTCCTCAGCGCCCATTATGCGCCTCCCTCAGTGAAGCGTCTCCCTCAGGGAGTCTCCCTGGGTCCGCTTCCCGTCCCGGGTCATTCGTCACCCGCGCGCTCTCCCCTTCCGCCGGAAGCCCCAGGAAGAGGGCATCGCCCCGGGCGGATTTCCGCCCCTTCCGAGCCGGTTTCACGGGAGCGATCGGGTCCATCCGTCGGCCTGCGCCGCCGGGGCCCCATGGGCGGAGCGGCGGGAAGGCGATTCGTAGGCGGCTGCGAGAATGCGGATCGCCCGGCGCGCCGGCGCCCGAATCCTGGGGGCGCCGAATACCGAGGCTCTTCCACTTCCATCCCCCCAAAATATCAATCTCCCCTCCCCACTTCAAGGGGCAAGATTCACGGAAAGCGGAACGGAGGGGGGGTGGTGACGATCCGCTCCTTCAAAGGATGGAGATAGGGCGCCCGGGCGCGTGGGGGGGGCTAGCCGCCGCCCTCCCGCTCCCGGGCGGCGCGGGCGAAGCGTTCGGCCTCCTCGAGCTCCTCGGGCGTGTTGATGTTCCGGACGGAATCCAGATTCGGATCGACTCCGCGAATCTCCTCCTCCTCCACGAAGCGGGTCCTGAGGAGGGGGAGCATCCGATCGATCTTGAAGATCCCCTCCTCCAGCATCCCGCGGATGGTCGGCGTGCAGGTCTTCGCGTAATAGGCGTGCAGGGGATGGAGGCCGTCCTCGATCCGGGGCATGACGACGTCGTTCTCGGGGAGGTGGGAGGCCATGTGCTCCACGAGGCGCAGGTTGAGGAAGGGCATGTCGCAGGCCACGAAAAATCCCCAGGGCGAGGAGATGGCCTCGAGGCCCGTGTAAATTCCCATCAGGGGGCCCTTCCCTTGCGCGAGGTCGGGAACCACCCTCAGCCCGAGGCCGTCGAAAAGGCCGGGCTCGTTCGCCACGATGATGACTTCGGAGAAGACCCGCCCGACCGCCTCGGCCGCCCGGTCGACCAGGCGCTTTCCCCCGACCTCCAGCACCGCCTTGTTGCGGCCCATCCGGCTCGACTTGCCGCCCGCCAGGACGACTCCGGATACCCCTTCCATCACGGCCCGCCTCATTTCGATGCCAGAAGCGCCGCCCTCCCCTCCGGGGAAGGGGCGCTCATGCCGAAGCCATACGCAGCGGAGATTTCGCCTGCAGCGGACGCTTCGCCCGGGACTATCCCGAGCCGCTCGAGACCAGGGCGCCCGGTCCGTCCTCGCGCGCGGGGGCGCCCCCCAGGGCGGAGGCCTCCTCCAGAATGAGCGTCCGGACGCGGTCGCCCGCGCGCAACTCGGTCTCCCCCTCGGGGAAGACGACGAGGGCGTTGGCGCGGACCATGGAGTGGAGGATGTTCGAGCCCTGGGCCTCGATCGCGCGCACCGTCCACTCCCCCCCGCGGTGGGCGGCGACGGCGCGCACGTAGTGGCGGCGCTCGGGCGACTTGCGGAGCGGGTGGAGCAGCCTCGCCTCGACCTCGGGGCGGAAGAGATTCGCCTGCCCCTGCATCTTCAACAGGGCGGGGCGGACGAAGAGATCGAAGCTCACCATGGTGGACACCGGGTTCCCCGGAAGGCCGAAGACGGGCCGCCCCTGGATGGTCCCGAAAGCCATCGGCTTGCCCGGCTTCATCCGCACCCGCCAGAAGTGCATCTCATTGCCCAGCCCCCCCAGCGTGTCCTTCACAAAATCGAAATCGCCGACCGAAACCCCCCCGCTCGTCACGAGGACGTCGGCCGAGAGGCCCTCGCGCATCCGGCGCTCGAGGTCCTCGACGCTGTCGCGGGCGATGCCGAGCATAAGAGGCTCCCCGCCCGCCTCGATCACCTGGGTGGCCAGGGCGTAGGAGTTCGAGTTGTAGATCTGCCCCGCGGCCAGCTCCTTGCCCAAATCGATCAGCTCCTCGCCGGTGGCCAGTATCGCCACCCGCGGCTTCTGATGAACCAGGACGCCCGGCCTTCCGATGTTCGCCAGCATCCCCACCGCCGCCGGGTTGAGGCGGGTCCCGGCCGAGAAGACCTTCTCGCCCGCCTTCACGTCCTCCCCGGCGAGGCGGACGGCCTCCCCCCCCGGGACGGCGAGGAAGACGCGGACCGAATCGGGCCCGGCCCGCTCGGTCTCCTCCACCAGGACGACGGCGTCCGCGCCCCGCGGGATGGGAGCGCCCGTCATGATCCGGATGGCCTCCCCCTCCCCGACGGTGCGGCGCGCCTCCATGCCCGCCTGAATCTCCTCGATGACGCGCAGGGTGGCGGGCGTCTCCCGGGAGGCGGCGGCCACGTCCTGCGCGCGCACGGCGTAGCCGTCCATCGCCGAGTTCGGCCAGGGGGGGATCGGGCGGGGGGCGATCACCTCCTCGTCGAGGACGCGGCCGAGGGCCTCCACCAGGGGGACGCGAACCCGCCCCAACGGCGCGATGCGCGAGAGGATGGTTTCCTGGGCCTCTTCCACACTGATCATAGGGCGAAACTCCCAAAAGGGCGGGCGCCGGCCGGGGGCGGAGATGTGTCGAGGGCGCCTCCTGAGGCATTATAGCGAAGGCCCATGCGGGAACAACCCAGCCGCGCCCCTCCGCGGAGGGAGGAGGAGGGGGGACGTCCGGCCCGGAGAGGAGTGGAGATAAGCCATGGCCCGCGAGGATTTCCGCTACAAGAGCGAATTCCGGGTGCGCTTCGGCGAGACCGACCTCCAGGGGGTGCTCTTCAACGGGAACTACCTCCTCTACGTGGACACCACCCAGATGGACTACCTCCGCCGCATCGGTGTGACCTACTCCGACATGCGCGCCCAGGGGCACGACATCCTCATCGTGGACGCGCGGGTCCAGTTCCGCTCCCCGGCCCGCTACGATGAGGTCATCGAGGTCTACGCGCGCATCTACGAGATCGGAAACTCGAGCATCAAGATGGACTTCGAGATGGCGGAGAAGGAGAGCGGCCGCCTCGTCGCCAACGCCCAAACGGTCTACGTCATCGTGGAGGAGGAGGGGGGCCGCCCCTGCCGCGTGCCCGCCTACCTGCGCCAGGCCGTGTGCGCCTTCGAGGAGAACCCCGAGATCGAAGCCGAGTAGTCTCCCTCTCTTCTCCTCTTCTCCTCCTTCCTCCCCTCCCCTCCGCAACCATCCTCACCCGGCGAGCCACAGGGCGAGGAGGCCGACCAGAAGGATCTGGGCCAAGCAGTAGACCGCCACCTTGCGGAACACCTCCCCCTCGCGCCCCCCCAGGCCCGCCGTCGCGCAGCCCACGAGCACTTTGGCGGGCGCCACCATGCTGCCCAGGGAGCCGCCCGCGCTCTGGGCCCCCACCACCAGAATGGAGCTCTTCCCCACCAGGATGGCCACGTCCCGCTGGAAGGCGCCGAAGAGGATGTTGGAGTTCGTGTTGCTCCCGGTGATGAAGGAGCCCAGCAGGCCGACGAGGGGGGCGATGAGGGGATAGACCCCGCCCGAGACGGCCGAGGCCCCCTCGGCCAGGATGCGGATCATCCCCGTGGCCGTCATCACCGAGGCCATGGCCGTCAAGGCGAGGATGCCCACCCCCGTCGGGTAGACATCCGTGAACGTCTTGCGGAACAGGGCGGCCCCCCCCGCGGGCCACCGCCCGTTCGCCCGGTAGATGAGCCATCCGATGAGGGAGGTGTAGAGGAGGAGGGCGCCGGGGTGCCCCAGGGGGGCGAGCCGCCACACGCGCGCCGGGGTGAGGACGCCGAGCCGGGTGCGGATCTCCGAAAGGGCCACCTCGATCTTCCACGCGTGAAGGCCCTCGTGGAGGAGGGGGAGGAAGGTCGCGAGGGCGACCACGGCGATGAGGGCGTAGTAGGGGGCGAAGGCGAGGTGGAAGCTCATCCGCCGCCCCCCGTGGGCGGCGATCGGGCGCACGCGCTCCGCCTCGGGCTTGGGGGGAAAGGCGCTGGGGCGGGAGGGCCCCTGGTAGCGGCGGAAGCGGGCGAGGATGAAGCCCGAGAGGAGGCAGAGCATCCCGGCCCCGAAGGAGGCGACGATCCAAAGGTCGAGCCAGGCGAGCGCGAACTGGGCGAGGGCGGTGAGGCCGCCCAGGAGGGCGATGATGAGGGGCCAGCGCACGACGGCGCTCCAGCCCCCGTGAAGGTGGGCGAGGGAGACGGCGGTGGCGAAGCCCGAGAAGCCGAGGAGGAGGGCGATGCTGAGGCCGAGCTCATGGGGGGGAAGCCCTGTGACCGAGAGAAGGGCCTGGAAGCTGCTCGCCATGTCGCCCAGGCCCACCGCCCAGGCGTGGCCGATGAGGGAGGCGGCGACGGCCTGGACGGGCGGGTAGCCGATTCCGATGAGGAGGGGCGCCACCACGGCGACGGGAACCCCGAAGCCGGCCACCCCCTGGAGGAAGGAGGTGAAGCCGAAGGCGAGGATCATGAGCTGGAGGATGTGGTTCTTCGTCATCTCCGAGACGGTCCAGCCGATGTTGCGGATCCCCCCGGCCGCCTCGGCGACGTGGTAGAGGATGAGGGCGGGCGCGATGATGTAGAGAACCGGCGCGCTGAGGAGGAGGCTGCGCAGGAGCGCCGCGGCGAGAACGCCCGAATCCGCGCCGAAGCGGCCCCAGCCGATGAGGAGGGCGACGGCCAGCCCGGCCGGGCCGGCCCGCTTCCCCCCCCACCCGAGCCCGAGCATGAGGACGATGAGGGCGAGGATGGGCGAGAAGGCCAGGAGCCAGGAGAGGGCGCTCAGCGCGAGGGGGGAGGCGGAAGGGGTCAAGGGTCGCCGATCTCCTCACAGGGGGATGCTGGACGCCCTCCGGGGGGGAGAGGGAGGCGGGGCGCCGCCGCCGGCCCCCCCTCCCATCCGGATGGAACAATTCCCCCCTCCCGGGTGTTCTCATTTCAACTGGCCGACAAAGGATAAGACAGGTTCGCACAAAATCCCAATCGGGGTTCGTCCGGGTTGAAGAGTTTGAACGCGCCCTCTCAAGAGCCTCCTGGCCCGAAGGCGGAGCGGCGCTTGAGGATTAACGTTGTCAAGCACTTCCAAGTGTGGTAGATAAGTGGGAATTCATCTCAGTCAGAGAAAATGCGCTCTTTCACAGGCTCAGGGCGCCGTGTCTCCGGAGGATGCGCCCAGCGGTTCCGAAGATGAAGTGCAGCTGTTTCGGTTATATCAACAGAGGGTGAGGCCCGGGCCGCGGGCGACGCTTGCGGCCGGCCCCCTCCGCTTTTTTCGTCCGCCCCGGCGTCGGGCCTGCAACGGGAGGCGCGCGAGCGAGGGGCGCACCGAACTCCGAGAGGAGGAATTCTGCATGCGATCTCGTAAGCTGCACCGTTTCCTGGTCATGGCGTTCGCTCTCACCATCCTCCTTGCCTGGGCGGCTCCCTCCGCCCTGGCCGCCTGGAAGCCCACCCGGCCCATCGAGTTCATCATCATGGCCGGCAAGGGCGGGGGCGCCGACCGCATCGCGCGCCTCATGCAGAAGATCGTCACCAATAAGGGTTGGTCCCCCCAGCCTCTCGTCCCCAACAACAAGAAGGGCGGCTCGGGCGCCGAGGCGATGCTCTACCTCAAGTCGAAGCAGGGGAACCCCCACGTAATCCTGGTCACGCTGAACAGCTTCTTCACCACCCCGGCCCTCCAGAAGCTCCCCGTCTCCTACAAGGACTTCACCCCGATCTACCGGCTCGCGATGGACACTTTCATCCTGTGGGTCAATAAAAATTCGGGGATCACGACCGTCGACCAGTGGGTCGCGGCCGTGAAGAAGGCTGGCGGCAAGTGGAAGATGGGCGGCACGGGCAAAATGCAGGAAGATCAGCTCGTCACAAACATGCTGTCGCAGGCCTACGGCCTCGAGGGCATGATCACCTACGTCCCCTTCCGGGGCGGCGGCACGGTGGCGAAGAACCTCGCCGGCGGCCACCTTGACTCGACGGTGAACAACCCCTCCGAGGGCCTTCCGCACTATCCCGGCAAGATGGTCCCCATCGCGGCGCTGACGCCCAAGCGCATCCCGGTGTTCTCGAGCGTGCCGACCTTCGCCGAGCTCGGCAAGCCCAAGCTCGTCTACTTCATGATGCGCAGCATCAACGCCCCCGGCGGAATTTCCAAGGACGCCGTGGCCTGGTACAATGATCTCTTCACAAAGCTGTGCAACTCGAACGAATGGAAGACCTACACGAAGAAGAAGGCCCTCAACCGCGCCTGCCTGTCGGGCGGCCCGCTGGCCTCCTTCTTCGCCGACGAAGACGCCAAGCACAAGAAGCTTCTCAAGGGAATGGGACTGATCAAGTAGTGCGGAAATTCAATGCTTTTGGCGGATAGAGCGGTCGCCCTCGTCCTCTTCTTCGGGGGCCTGGGCGTCGCCTGGAAATCGGCGGAGCTTCCGATCGGCATACTTCCCAGGGAAGGGCCAGGAGGGGGATTTCTCCCCTTCTGGCTCTCCCTTGGGATTTCCGCCGTTGCGGTCGTGGTGTTTCTCCGCACCTTCATCAACCGCCCGGCGGAGGGGGAGGAGGGCGCCGAAGAGGTTTTCATCACCCGGGAAGGGGTCGTCGACCTCCTGCGGGTCGGGATTCCCGGGCTCCTCATGATCCTTCTCATCGACGTCATTTCCATCTATCTGGCCGCGGCCCTCTTCGTCTTCTATTGCCTTTACTACGTCGGGCGCCACGGCCTGATCACCTGTACGCTCGTCACCCTGGGGGCTCCGTTCGGGGTGTTTTTGATTTTCGAGAAATTTCTCATCATCCCGCTTCCGAAAGGCTACTTGGAATTCGTTTTCTATATGAACTGACCCCCCCTTTCATCCTTGTCGGCGCCCGCTGATTCGCGGGGAGAGTGCGGGCGAGAGGAAACGCGCTTTGGAGATTCTCGGAAACCTGATCTACGGGCTGGGAATAGCCCTCTCCCCCCAAAACCTCCTCATGGCGCTGCTCGGGGTCGTCCTCGGCGTCGCCATCGGGGCCATGCCGGGCCTGGGCTCGGTGAACGGGGTGGCCATCCTCCTCCCGATCACCTTCGCCATCCCCCCCACGAGCGCCATCATCTTCCTGGCGGCCATCTACTACGGGGCCATGTACGGCGGGGCGATCAGCTCCATCACCCTCAACATCCCGGGCGCCTCGACGGCGGTGGCGACCACCTTCGACGGCTACCCGCTCGCGCAAAAGGGGCGGGCCGCCGACGCCCTTGTCACGGCGGCGGTGGCGAGCTTCATCGGGGGATCGGTCTCGATCGTCCTCTTCACCTTCTTCGCCCCGCCCCTGGCCGAGTTCGCCCTGCGGTTCGGCCCGCCCGAGGAGTTCGCCGTCGTCTTCCTCGCCTACGGCACCTTCGCCGGCCTCGGGGGGGACGACCCCTTCAAGACCGTCATCGCCACCATGGCGGGCCTCGTCATGGCCACCGTGGGCACCGACATCGTGAGCGGAGCCCCGCGCCTCATCTTCGGCGGAATCCCGGGCTTCTACCACGGCATCAACTTCCTCGTCCTGGCCATCGGCCTCTACGGCGTGGGGGAGATCTTCTACATCCTCGAGGGGGGGCTTAAGGCGCGCGAGCGCTACCAGGCGAAGCTTGGCCTGAAGGAGATCGTCTCCACGCTGCGCGACCTCTCCCGCTACTGGGTCACCCTGGCGCGGGGCTCCCTCCTCGGCTTCTTCGTCGGGATACTGCCGGCGGCGGGGGCCACGCCGGCGAGCTTCATGAGCTACAGCCTCGCCAAGCGCCTCTCGAAGGAGAAGCACCTATTCGGGAAGGGCACCATCGAGGGGGTGGCGGCGCCCGAGTGCGCGAACAACGCCGCGAGCACGGGCTCCATGCTCCCCATGCTCACCCTCGGGATTCCGGGCTCGCCCACGACGGCCGTCATGCTGGGCGCTCTCTACGTCTGGGGCCTCATCCCCGGCCCGCGCCTGTTCGCGGAGAACCCCGAGTTCGTCTGGGGCCTCATCGGAAGCCTCTACATCGCCAACACCATGGCCGTCCTGGTCGCCATCTTCGCCGTCCCCTTCTTCATCTGGATGCTGCGGATGCCGATGACCATCCTGGCCCCCATCATCCTCGTCGTGTGCGCCGTGGGCGGCTTCTCCCCCACCCAGGACATGTTCGACGTCTACCTCATGTTCATCTTCGGGGTGGTCGGCTACATCTTCCGCAAGCTCGACTACCCCCTCGCGCCCATGGTCCTCGCCCTCGTCCTGGGCGACATCACCGAGCGCACCTTCCGCCAGAGCATGATCATGAGCCACAACAGCCTCGAGATCCTCTTCGACATCTTCGCGCACCCCATCGCGGGCTCTCTGATGTGGACCGCGGTCGCCCTCTTCCTCACCCCGGTCGTCATCCCCTTGGTGCGCCGCCTGCGCCGCCGGGAGGGAGCGGCCCTTCCCTCGGGGGGGAACACGGGCTGAGCCGCCCGGCCCCCCGCCCGGCCCCGGCGCGGGACAAAAAAAGGGCGGGGCCTCCGCGAAGGCGCTCCGCCCCGACTTTCATTCACTTCCTCCGCCATTCACATCATCCGCGCTGCGTTCTCTTCACCCGCCTGCGCCCGCGCCGCCCGCCTGCGCCCGGCGCTTCTCCCTCAGGCGTCCATCGCGCAACGGAAGCCCAAATTGAGGTTCTTGTACCAGGGCTCGAAGCCCTCGCGCGCCGCGCAACGCAGATTGTCGTCGATGTAGTCCCAGCCGCACCCCCGCACCGCCCGCGCCGTCCAGGCGTAGCCCGCCTTGCGCGGGAGCCAGCCCTCGGTGTCCCCGAAGCGGATCCTGTAGAGGTCCTTCTCGCGCCCGAGGATCTCGAAGCGCTCGCCGCGCTTCACTTCGCCCATCGAGAGGGTCCCGCCGCCGGGCACGGCCATGACCGCGATCCGGGCGACGGCCACCTCGAAGGTGGGCAGCTCGGGCCCCTTCGGGTTCTCCTCAGGCGCATTCCGGTAGTAGAAGGCGTCGAACCAGTCGGCCACCCACTCGAAGGTGTTCCCCGCCATCTGGACGCAGCCCGTGGGGGAGGCTCTATCGGCGTGCGCCTCCACCTCCAACGGCCGGTTGAGGCCGGCGCTGTAGTAGTTCGCATCCTCGGGCGTGGGCGGCTCCTCGCCCCACGGATAGATGCGTCCGTCCGTTCCGCGCGCGGCCCGCTCCCACTCGGCTTCGGTCGCGAGGCGCTTTCCGGCCCAGCGGCAATAGGCGGAGGCCTCCTCCCAGCTCACACTCACGACGGGCTGGCGCGGGCCCGCGAAATCGTCGCGCGAGAAGGAGGGCGGGGCGGGAAACGCCTCGGTCTCCTCAAGAAATCTACGGTACTGCTCGTTCGTCACCTGGCGCTTGTCGATCCAAAAGGCGGAGAGCTTGACGCTGCGCTGGGGCTGCTCGTCGTGGTTTCCCAGGTCCTGGCCCATGAGGAAGGATCCCTCCGGGACGTGGATCATGAGGCTCTCATCGCGCCCCCGTTTCTCCTCCCGCACCTCGTTCATCCTCTGCTCCGATCGATCCCCGCGCGGGGGGGG
>JAZGDQ010000528.1:0-3111 GCA_036477985.1 bacterium | reverse complement strand
CGGCCCGGGGGGTGATCGTCACCAGCGCCGTGGGCCAGAACGCCGACTCGGTGGCCGAGCACACCATCGGCCTCATGCTCTCGGCCGCCCGCGGGATTCCCAAACTCGACCGCAAGGTGCGCAAGGGAGAGTGGACCGATCTCCGCCGCCCGGCGCCTGCGATGCGGGGGCGGACTTTGGGGATCGTTGGCCTGGGGAACGTCGGCAAGCGCGTGGCCCGCCGCGCGGCGGCCTTCGGGATGGAGATCCTGGCCCACGACATCGTGCGCGACGAGCGCTTCGCCGCCGAAGTCGGGGTCTACTTCCACTCCCTCGAGGAGGTCGCCGAGCGGGCGGACTTTCTCACCTGCCACGTCCCCCTTCTCCCGGAGACGCGCGGGCTCATCGGCAGGGCCCTCATCGATCGGATGAAGCCGACGGCCATCCTCATC
Organism: bacterium; assembly: GCA_036477985.1. GTDB lineage: Bacteria > UBA8248 > UBA8248 > UBA8248 > UBA8248 > JAZGDQ01. Next base: position 2,680 of record JAZGDQ010000528.1, on the reverse strand, counting down.
AACACCTCACGCGGGCCGGTGGTGAACCTGGACGATCTGGCCGAGGCCCTCGGGAGCGGGGCCCTGCGCGCGGCGGGACTCGACGTATTTCCCGACGAGCCGCCCGACGCCTCCCACCCCATCTTCTCGCTCGAGAACGTGGTGCTCACGCCCCACCTCGCCGGCCTGGGGGAGGACGCCTGCGCCGACTCCCTGCGCCACGCCGTCGGCTGCATCCTCGACGTCCTCGCCGGGCGCAGCCCGCCCGACGTGGCCAACCCCGAGGTGTTCGAAAACAACCGATGAGGGAGCGCGTGAAGAGCGAAGACAAGCCATCCCCGCGCGCGGACCCGCCGCCCGCGGGAGCGGAAGCCTTCAAGTCCGAAGACAATTCGTCATCTTCCGGTAGCCGGTCGGCCGCCCAACGGCGGGGCCGAGATCCCGGAGGCGCCCGGAAATCATGAGGGAGAAATTCATGCACCGAACGATAGCCCTGCTTTTCGGAATCCTTCTCGCCGCCTCCTCAGGACCGGCGCGGGCCGGAGGACCGGCCGGCTCCGCCTCCCTTCTCAAGATTCCCTGGAACGTGACCGAGCACCGCCTCTCGAACGGGATGCGGGCGCTCCTCCTCCCCGACCGCCGCGCCCCGGTCATCGTCTTCGAGGTCTGGTACGGCGCCGGGAGCCGCGAGGAGCTGCCCGGCAAGACCGGGCTCGCCCACATGGTCGAGCACATGATGTTCCGCGGAACGAAGAAGTACGGCCCCAAGGAGTTCAGCAATCTCGTCAAGCGCAACGGGGGGCGCCACAACGCCTTCACGAGCTTCGACTACACCGCCTACTACGAGGAGATCGCCTCCGACCGCCTCGAGCTCGTCATCAAGCTCGAGGCCGACCGCATGGTGAACCTCGTCCTGACGAAGGAGCAGTTCGAGCCCGAGCGCAAGGTCATCCTCGAGGAGCGCCGCATGCGCACGGACGACCGGCCCACCGGCGTCCTCTTCGAGCAGCTCCGCGCCGCGGCCTTCCATGCCCACACCTACGGCAACCCGATCATCGGCTGGGAGACCGACATCCGCTCCTACACCCTCGAGGACATGCGGGCGTTCTACAAGCGCTACTACCGCCCCTCCAACGCCATCGCCGTCATCGTGGGCGATTTTGAGATCGAGGAGGCCATCCGCCTCCTCGACAAGCACTTCGGCGCCATCCCGGCCGCGCCCTTCGCGGGGCGGCCCGACATCCGGGAGCCGAGCCAGCAGGCCGAGCGGCGCATCATCGTCCGCCGCCAGGCCCAGCTCCCCTACGTGGCCATGGCCTTCCACACGCCCAACTTCAAGGACGAGGACGCCCCGGCCCTGAGCATGCTCGAAACCATCCTCGGCGGGGGCGAGACGAGCCGCCTCTACCAGCGCCTGGTCCGCAAGGACGCTCTCTCCCTGGGCGCGGGGGCGGACTACACCTACATCTCGGTCGACCCCGCCCTCTTCTATCTCTACTCCCAGGTCGCCCCGGGCAAGAAGACCGAGGACGTCGAGCGGGTCATCCAGGAGGAGGTGGACCTCATCGTCCGCAAGGGCGTCTCCCAGGAGGAGCTCACCCGCGCCCTGCGCAGCCTGGAGGCCCAGACCGTCTTCTCGATGGACAGCCATTATTTCCGGGCCAGCCTCCTCGGGCGCTCGACCATCGCGAGCAACTGGCGGCTGCTGGAGGATTACCTCCCCGCCCTGGCCCGGGTGAAGTCCGAGGACATCGTTCGGGTGGCGAAGAAGTATTTCGTTCCCAAGAACAGGACGACGGCCGTGCTCTTTCCCCTCAAGGACAAGAAGGGGAAGCGCGCGGCCCGGGCGGCGAAGAAGGGCAAGACCGCCAAATCGGGAGGGCGCTGAGCCATGAGACGACGAATTCTGATCTCCGCCGCCGCCTTTCTCGCCGCCGCCCTCCTTGCGGGGGCCGGCGCCGCCCGCGCCGCCTCCATCCTCACCTACGAGCGCGAGGAGCTGCCCGGGGGCGGCGTCCTCATCGTCAAGGAGGCCCACCAGCTGCCGATGGTCACCGTCCGGGTCGCCATCCCGGCCGGGTCGCGCTATGAGCCGCCCGGGAAGGCGGGGCTCGGGAACATGGTGGCCGCCACCGTCATCCGGGGGGCGGCGGGCCGGAGCGCGCTCGACATCGAGAAGATGAACGACCGCCTGGGCGGAGGGGTGGGCGTGGACGCCGGCCGCCTCACGGCCACCGCCTCCCTGCGCACTCTCACGCGCGACATCGAGGAGGGGATGGACCTCCTGGCCGACATCCTGCGCCGGCCCTCCTTCCCCGAGAAGGAGATCGAAAAGACGCGGCGGCGCATCCTGGGCGGGCTCAAGCGGCGGAAGGACCGCCCCGGCCACCTGGCCGACGAGGCCTTCCGCAAGCGCCTCTTCGGGGACCATCCCCAGGGGCGGCTGCCCGTCGGAAGCCCCGAGACGGTGAAGGGCGTCACGCGCGGCGATCTCGCCGCCTTCCACCGCAAATGGTACGGGATGAAGGGCTCCATCTTCGCCTTCGTGGGGGACATCACCCTCGCCCGCGCGCGCGAGCTCGTCCTCGCCCGCTTCCGGGACTGGAAGGCCGAGGGCGGCGAGCCCCCGGCGGCGGCCATGCCCCCCGCGCCCGAGGGCCTCGTCGTCGAGAAGGTCGACCGCCCCCTCTCCCAGACCACC
>JAZGDQ010000527.1:0-2076 GCA_036477985.1 bacterium | reverse complement strand
GAAAACGGGGGAAAAATGCCGGTCTGGAAGGGGAATCTCCCCCCGGGGGGTGCATCCGCCCGCCCCCTCCGGCGGAGGGCTCCGCGGGCCGTGTGGGCGCCTATATAGATGAGTGCGCCGCGCGGGCGGAATGATTCCGGGGGGCCGGCCGGGGCGGGGCGGAGGCGCAAGCGGCCCGCCCGGGCGGGATATCGGGCGATAGCGGCGATTTCGGCCTTGACGCGCCCTTTGTAAGGTGGCTGTATGGGGGCATCAAACAGGTGAAAGGGGATCGCCGGTTCTTCGCGATCGTGCAAAGGAGGGTGGACAATGACCCAGAACCATAACGACAGGAAAAACGATCTTATTCCTGGTTCTCCCGACATCTCCCGGAGGGGATTCATCAAGGGGCTCGCCGCCGCCGGGGCGGCGGGCGCATTCCCGCTCGTCATCACCTCGCGCAAGGCGGGCGCGGCGGAGTGGCCCTCGAGGCCCATCACCACCGTCGTCATGTACTCCGCCGGGGGCGGCACGGACACCGTCCTGCGCACCATCACACATGACATGGCCCAACAGACCGGCTGGACCATCAACGTCATCAACAAGCCCGGCGCCGTGGGCGGGGTGGCGACGCGGTTCATGCTCAACAAGCGGGCCAACGGCTACTGGTGGCTCGGCGCGGCGAACTACAACAAGTTCGTCCGCGTGATGGGACACTCCGACACGGTGGCCTGGCGCGACTGGCAGTATTTCCAGGGGGGCAACTCGCTGGCCAGCTGGTCGGTGCGGCCCGACTCGCCCTACAAGACCCTCGAGGACGTGATCGCCGCCGCCAAGAAGCGCCCCGGCAAGATCTCCATCTCCACCTCGGGCGTGGGCGGCCTGTGGCACGAGCTCGCCGCCATCGTCTCCCTGGCGGCCGGCATCGAGCTCAAGTTCATCCCCTACAAGGGCGGGCGCCCGGCCACCCTGGCGGGCCTGCAGGGCGAGGTGGACATCACCGGCGGCGGCGTCCACGAGCACATCGAGTTCATCCGTGCGGGCAAGCTCCGCAACCTGCAGCAGACCGGAGCGAGCGACATCAAAGTTCCGGGCGGCCCGACGCTCCGCTCGGTGGGGAGCATCATCCCGGCCCTCAAGCCCATGCTGCCGCTCTCGGGCATCTACAACCTCGCCCTCAAGCGGGAGACGCCCCTCGAGATCCTCGAGATGATCAAGAAGGCCTGGATCAAGGGCGTGAACGGCGAGGGCTTCAAGAAGATCGCCAAGCGCAAGTACTTCGAGATCGACATCCGCACGGGCGAGGCGGCCGACCGCCGCGCCGCTCTGGTGGAGTGCATCACGGCTTCGACCTTCCTCAAGGTCCAGAAGATGATCGGCAAGAAGATCCGCGGCCCCAAGGAGCTGGGCCTCCCCGAGCCGGAGGACTTCGCCGCCTGGTGGCCGCCCAAGGGCTATAAGCCGCGCATGTCCTAGCCCGCACAGCCGCCTCTGCACCCTCCGCCGGGCGGTCCTCTCCCCCTCCCGAGGGGGAGGGGGGCCGTCCGGCTGTCTTGTCCTGGGAGACGCCCGCCGCATGGCAGACGAACCGGCCGCCTCCGCGGAGGACGAAGACCCCGCCTTTGTCGGCGAGGAGGAGTCCGATGGACTCTCCACGCCCGGGAAGGACTTCGCCGCCGCCCTCGCCGTCGGGGCCCTCGCGATCCTGGCGATGGTCCTCGCCTACCGATTGCCCGTCCCGGGAGACGCCTACACGGCGCCGGGGCTGCTCCCCTTCCTGACCGGCCTCAGCCTGCTGGTCATGGCGTTCGCACTCGGCGCCATGGCCCTGCGTCGCGCCGGCGGGAGGATCCCCTTCGGCGGGTTCGATCCTGGGCGCTTTCTCGCGGACGATGAAAACCGCCGGACCCTCCTTCTGCTCGGGATCATGTTCGTCTACGTGGTCCTCGTGGACATCCTGGAATTCGAATTCGACCTCTTCTCCCTCGGCGGGCTCATGATCCGCTTCAGCGGCTTCGAGCTGGTCACCATCCTCATCCTCACCCTGATCCTCCGCATATTCTGGAGGGCGCCGCTCACACGGTGCCTCCTCGTCTC
>JAZGDQ010000526.1:0-4482 GCA_036477985.1 bacterium | reverse complement strand
CGTCCGCCGGAAGACGCCGTCCTTCCACTCGTAGAGGGGCCAGAGGCCGGTGGTGACGGCCTTCTTCGCCACCGTCACCCCCTTGTCGTCGTCGTAGCCCCAGCTCGGGTTGCAGGGGGTGAGGATCTGGATGAAGGCCGGGAGGCGCTGCATCCCCTCCTTGAGCTTCCGCTCCAGGTCGCGCACGTGGGAGACCGAGGCGGTGGCCACGTAGCTGGCCCCGCTGAACATGAGCATGAGGGTGAAGTGCTTGCGCCCCTGGAGGCGCCCCTGGACCCGGCCGGTGGGCCGCGAGCTCACCCGCGCGAGGGGGTCGGTGGTGCCGGTGGCGTGGCTGCCGCTCGCCGCGTGGCCCTGGTTGTCGCACACGATGTGCATGTAGCGGTAACCCTGCTGAAAGGAGGAGGCGACGTCGTCGAGCCCCATGTCGACCTGGCCGTCCCCGTCGATCACGATCAGGGGCCGATCGATGCCGCGGATGGCCATGGCCGTCTTCATGGCGGCGCAGCCGCTGTCGTGCGTCCCCAGGCCCGTCCGCTGGAGGAAGTCGCGCCCGATGCCGCACCCCTGCCCGTAGATGATGGGCTGGTCCTCCCCCAAAGTCTCGAACATGATCTGCATGATCAGCTTGGTCGCCAGGTTCTCGGGGCAGCCCGGACACTGGTTGGCCGTGATGTTCATGAACAGCTCTTTGTCTTCTCGCTCCATCACCATTTTCATGGCAGTTTCTCTCTTTGTCTCAAACCAGGGGGAGCGGAACGCTGTTCCGCGATTTGTTGACGTGGAAATGCCACCGCTGGATGTCGACCTTCTTTCCCGCGGCGGCCGAAAGGCCCTCTTCGAGGATCTGGGCGATGTCGTAGTAGGTCACGTCGCGCCCGCCGATGCCGGCGGTCCGCCCGAGGATGATCGGCGGGGCGGGCTCGCCGAAAAACGCGCTCCGCAGCTCGCTCCACAGCGCCCAGATGATGTTGCGGTCGAGCGTGACGACCACCTTCTTCCCGCCGAGCGCCTCGATCAGCTCCGCCCCGGGGAAGGGCCGGAAGAGGCGCAGCTTCATGAGGCCCACCGGCTTCCCCTCGTCGCGGAGCATGTCCACCGCCAGGCGGGAGGTGGCCGAGAAGGAGCCCATGGTGAGCAGCACCACCTCGGCGTCCTCGGTCCGGTAGGGCTCCATCAGCCCCCCGTAGCCGCGCCCGACGATGGCGGTGTAGTCCTCATGCGCCTTGAGGACCTTGGCCTTCGCCGTCACGTTCAGGGCGCGGTCGAGCTGGTGGCGCCGCTCCATGTACTCGCGGTCCACGTCGACGTAGCCGTAGCCGCCCATGCGGTGGTGGGTCGAGTAATACTCGGCGAAGTTGACCTTGAGGAAATCGAGTCCCTCGGGGAGCTTCCAGGGCGGGAGGAAGCGGTCCACCTGCCCCTGGTCGGGAAACTCGACGGGATAGCTGTTGTGCGAGACCTCCCAGCCGTCGTAGGTGACGAAGGCGGGGAGGAGGACCTCGTGATCCTCGCTCACCCGGTAGGCCTGGAGGACGGTGTCGAAGACGTCCTGGGAGTTTTCGCAGTGGTAGTGCATCCAATGGATGTCGCGGTACATCAGGGTGTCCATGTCGTCCGAGCGGACGATGGCCGGAGGCTCGAGCGCCCGGTGGGCCACCGTGATCACGATGGGGATCCGCGCGTAGGAGGCGAAGAGGAGCTGCTGGACGGCGAAGAGGAGGCCCTCGGAGTTGGTGGCGAAGCAGGTGCGCACCCCCGCCTGGGTGGCCACGATCTGGGCGTTCATCACGCTCCGCTCGTTGGCCAGATCGATGATGCGGGCGTCGTGCTCGCCCCGGGCGATCTTCCGGGAGAGCTCCTCGCCCACCTCGTCGGAGGGTCCGATGGGGAAGAAGCAAAGGACCTGGATGCGGGCCAGGTGAAGCGCCTCGGCGGCCGCCTTGTTTCCGGTCAGTGCGAGGCGCCCGGCCGGTGCGGGAGGCGCGCCGCTCATCGCCCGCCCCCCGCGCCCTTCCGGAAGGGCGCCGCCGTGATTCTCTCGTAGGCGGGGTTCTCGGCGAGGACCTTGCGCTCATCCACCATGGTGAGGGCGTCGCCCACGCACACCTCGACGCAGAGGCCGCAGCCGCGGCAGTAGTCCACGTCGATGCGGTAGCCCTGGACCTTCTCGCCCAGCCCCTCGCGGATGATGAAGCCGGTCGCGTCGGGGCAGACGATCTCGCTGATGCACACCCCCTTGCAGATGCACTTCTCGTCCACGCAGATGGGCACCTTGTCCCGCCACACCCAGGGGCTCCCGCTCGTGTGCCCGGGAAGAAGGTCGTAGCGGTCGAAGCGGTAGTACTCCGAGAGGGTTCCCGGGACGGTGGCCGGCCGCTCGGGGGCCTTGCGGTTCACCTCGAACTTGGCCTCGCGGTGCACGCGGGCGCGATCGAAGGCCTCCTGGGCGGCCTGGGCGTTCAGCTCCCCCACCCGGCCGGGGAAGTGGGCCTCGATGTGGGCCTTGAGCTCCTCGAGGGGGAGCTTGCCGGTGGCGGCAGAGTAGAGGCCGAGGAGGGTGAGGCCGACGGGAGGCGGGATCCGCTTCAGGTGTTTCTCGGCGATTCCGGTGGCGTCCACCGTGGCGAGGGTCCCCTCGAAGTCGAAGGGAAGGTCCATCTCCTCGGGACGGCGCGTGGTGTTCACCATCAGGGCGCCCTTGCGCATGAGCGTGACGGCGTCCTCCACCACCTCGTGGCAGGAGTGGCGGACGGTGTCGAGCAGCTCCTCCTGGAAGATGATGACTTCGGTCGGGTTGTAGTTGGCGCAGCTCGCGAGGCCGGGCCTATCGGAGATCTTCACGAAGCTGATGACGGGCGCGCTCCGCGCCCGGGTTCCGGGATACACGTTCACCGAGACGAACTTTCCTTCGATCGTCATCGCGCGGGCGAGCACCTCCCCCGTCTGGACGGCGCCCTGTCCCGACATGCCAACGAGGTTTAATTCCGTCACCGCCATGTTCCCGTCCTCATTTCTATTTTTCGGGGATGGACCGCAGAAGGACAACCAAAGCGCCTTCCCGAATTCCGCACGGCTCCGGCTTCGGCCGCCGCACGGTCTCCCGGTCCGGTCGGCTCCACATTAGCAAAATCGATCGGGCGCCGAAACACCCCGGGGCTTTTTGAATCCGGAGACTCCCCTCCCGAATAGCGGGGAGGCGGCCTCAATCCTCGACGATGGCCACCGCGCGGCACCAGGCCCCGCTCGCCCGCTCGATCAGGACGGGAAAGCAGGACACCTGGAAGCCGTGGGGCCGGGGGAGCGCGCCCAGGTTCCCGAGCTTTTCGATCTGGAAGTACTCCTTCTCCATCCCCGCGTAGTGGGCCTGCCAGAAGACGCCCTCCTCGCCCGCCTTGGTCTTCTCGGCCATCGCCGAGAAGGGGATGTCCAGCCCCCAGGCGTCGATTCCGATGACCTTCACCCCCTGGCCGACCAGCCAGAGGACGGCCGCGCGGGTGAGGCCGGGCTGCATCTCCATGAAGCGGGGGTCGTCGTAGTAGTTGTCGGTGGCGCCGGTGTGGATGAGGGCGATGTCGCGGGGGCGGGGGGCGTAGCCGATCTTCTCGAGCGCCCCCTCCAGGTCGGGAGCGTCGATCAGCTCGGCCGGCTTCTTGTGGGTGAAGTCGAGGCAGAAGGCGTCGGCGTAGAAGTGATCGAGCTCGAGCAGGTCGACCGTCCGCGAGGGCGCGCCCTCGCTGTTGGGGCCGTAGTGGAAGGCCGAGTCGATGTGGGTGCCCGAATGGGAGGAGAGATAGATGCGCTCGGAGGCGCCGCCCAGCCCGTCCGGCATGGCCGAGGCGCGCTCGAGACCGAACTCCTTGGCCCAGCGCCGCCCGATGGTGACGTGATCGAGGTAGGTGATCTCGGGGACGCTCAGCTCGTAGCTGGCGTTCCGCAGCGGAACGCTCAGGTCGATGATGCGGCGCGCCATGACGGCCTCCCGGAAATGGGGAACGAACGGTTGCGAAGCGTGCGTGAATCGAATCCGCCCCGGCGGGCCGCGGCGGAGCCCTTTCCCCGCATGAGCCCGCCTCCCCTCAATCCGTCCGGTAGCGGATGGTGACCGCCTTGCTGGAGGAGTTCCAGCCGGGGATGATGAGGGAGGAGGGGCCGGGGATGCCCCCCGCGACGAAGAGGAGGATGTCGTCGGGATGGTGGACGAGGGGGACGGGGCAGTCGTCGTCGGCGTGGTCCACCTCGGCCGGCCAGTGGGAGAGCGCCTCGCCGTGATAGCGCCCGCCCCGCTTGAGGAGGCCGGCTGGCATGCGGGCCCGCTCGTGGAGCTCGCGCTTGACGTCGGCGCGAGAGAGACCGCCGTCGGCCAGAATCCGGGCGTGGTCGGGGCCGACGGCGACGGCCATGTGGACCCGGGAGTAGGCGTGGGCGCACCCCATGGTGCAGATGGTGCTCGCGATGGTGGTGAGGATTCCCTCGGGCGCG
>JAZGDQ010000525.1:0-6203 GCA_036477985.1 bacterium | reverse complement strand
ATCTCGCCGACATGGGCTTCGGCTCCTACGCCGCCTACACGGCCGAGGTCTGCCGCCTCCTTCTGGAGATCGGCCTCCTCCCCCACACCAACATCGGAACCCTGGAGGAGTGGGAGCTCGCCCTCCTCAAGCCCTACAACGTGAGCATGGGCATGATGGTGGAGACGGTGAGCGAGGAGGCGACCCGGCTCGCCCACCGCGCCGCGCCGACCAAGGCGCCCGCCCTGCGCCTCGCCTCCCTGGAGGCGGCCGGGCGGCTCGGCATCGCCTTCACGACGGGCATCCTCATCGGCATCGGGGAGCGGCCCGAGGAGCGCGTCCAGGCCCTGGAGGCCATCGCCGCCCTCCACGCCCGCTACGGCCACATTCAGGAGGTCATCATCCAGCCCCTCAACCCCCAGGCGGGAACGCCCATGGCGCGCTGGCGCCGCCCGGCGGACGAGGAAGTCGCCGCACTCATCCCCGAGGCGCGCCGCCTCATGCCGGGCGTCCACGTTCAGATTCCGCCCAACCTGGTGGACGACCTCCCCGCCCTCCTGCGCGCCGGGGCGGACGACATCGGCGGAATCGCCCCCGAGCCGGACCACATCAACCCCGACCGGCCCTGGCCCGAGCTGGCCTCCCTGGAGGCGGCCCTGCGCCCCGAGGGGATGGCCCTTCGCCTTCGGATGCCGGTCTACGATGAGTTCATCGAGGGAGGCTGGTGCCCGGAGGCCACGCTGCCCGCGCTGGAGGGGATGCGCGCGCGGCGGGAGGCCCTCGAGTCAGCCGCCATCCCGAGGCCGCAGACCGCTCCGGCGGCCGTGGAGACATCATGAACGCACCCGCTGCCGAGGCCCTGGACGCCTTCGAGGCCGGCGAGGCCCTCTCCCCGGCCTCCGCCACGACCCTCCTCGAGGAAGGATCCCCCGAGGAGACCGAGCGCCTCTACACCCTCGCCGACGCCGAGCGCAAGCGCGCGGTGGGCGATGAGGTGAGCTACATCGTCAACGCGAACGTCAACTTCACCAACGTCTGCTACACCGACTGCAAGTACTGCGGCTTCTGGCGCCGCCCGAACGACCCGGACGCCTACACCCACGACGACGACACCCTGCGCCAGAAGTTCGAGCGCGCGCGCGACTTCGGGGTGAGCGAGATCTGCATGCAGGGCGGCCTCAACCCCGCCCTCTCCCTCGACCGCTACGAGGAGGTGCTGCGCCTGGCGCGGGAGGTCATCCCCGGGGTCCATTTGCACGCCTACTCGCCCGCCGAGATCGACCACCTCCAGCGCAAGACGCGGCTCCCCCTCGAGGAGCTCCTCACCCGCCTGCGGGAGGCGGGCCTGGGCTCGATTCCGGGGACGGCGGCCGAGATACTCGTCGAGCGCGTCAAGAAGCTCATCAGCCCGGGCCGCATCCCCGTCGGGCGCTGGTGCGAGATCATCCGCGCGGCCCACGCCGTCGGAATCCCCACGACCTCGACCATCATGTACGGCCACATCGAGACGCCGGCCGAGGTGGCCGAGCACATGGGGATCCTCCGCGGCATCCAGGCCGACTCGGCCGCCACCGGCAAGGCGCGCTTCACCGAGTTCGTCCCCCTGCCCTTCGTGCCCTACGACAACAAGATGGGCGGGGAGTTCAAGATCAGGAAGATGGCCGGGCTGGACTACATCCTGAGGCTGCACGCGGTGGCGCGCCTCTTCTTCCGGGGCGCGATCGCCAACATCCAGGTGGCCTGGCCCAAGATCGGAATCGAGGCGGCCCAGCGCGCCTTCTCCCTCGGGGTGAACGACATGGGCGGCACCCTGATCGAGGAGAACATCACCCGCGAGTCGGGCGCGGAGTGGGGCCAGAGCCTCACCGTGGGCCAGTTCGAGGAGGCCATCCGCGCGGCGGGCCGCATCCCGGTCCAGCGGACGACGACCTACGAGATCGTCCGGGAGGGCGACCCCCGCCACCGCCCCCCGCGCGCGGAGGACGCGGACTTCCTCGGCGAGGGCGCCCAGGGCGGCCGCAAGGCCCTCCCCCTCCATCCGGCGTCCGGGGCCGGCGGCTGAGGGCGCATCCGCGCGAGGCGATCTCCTTTGACCGAGCTGCATCACAACTCCTTCAAGGACATGATGAACGACGTGGTGGAGGCGGGAAGCTGCTGCGAGTGCGGCAGCTGCGTCCTCGTCTGCCCCCACAACGTGATCGAGTACATCGACGGGAAGCCCAAGCAGACGGCCAAGGCGAGCGCCGCCTTCGACTACTGCGGCATCAGCGAGGGCATCGGCTGCGACGTGTGCGCCTCGGTCTGCCCGCGCTTGTGGCCGCGGGAGCTCCACCTGCGCGACGCCGTCTTCGGGGACCGGGGCGAGAGCTATGAGGGTGTCTTCGGGACCTACCGCCACATCTTCTGCGCCCGCACCCGGCGCGAGGACGTGATGGCCCGCGCCCAGGACGGGGGAATCGTCACCGCCCTCCTCGCCTGGGCCCGCGAGAGCGGGCGCATCGACGGCGCCGTCGTCTCCGCCGTGGGCGAGGACGACCCGCCCTGCGACCCCAGCCCCAAGGTGGCGGTCACCCACGAGGAGATCGTCGCCAGCGCGGGGAGCTGGTACACCTACTGCCCGAACAACCTCGCCCTCGAGGAGGTTGAGTCGCGCGGGCTGGAGAAGGTCGCCTTCGTGGGCGTGCCCTGCCAGATCACCCCGCTGCGCAAGATGGAGCTCATCGACCCGGCCTTTCTCCTCTCGGCCAAGAAGCGGCCCCAGCACATCGAGAAACAGCGCGGCTACCTGCGCGGCTTCGAGAATCGCATCGCCTTCAACGTCGGCCTCCTGTGCACCGAGGTGTTCACCTTCGATCTCATGACCGAGAAGATCGAAAAGGAGATGGGCATCCCCCTCACCGAGGTGTCCAAGTTCAACGTCAAGGGCGACATCCTCGTCTACAAGAAGGACGGCGAGATGCTCACCATCCCCCTCAAGGAGACGATGGAGAAATACCAGCGGCCCGAGTGCGCACATTGCGGCGACTTCTCGGCCGAGCTCGCCGACATCTCCTGCGGCGGGGTGGGCACGCGCGGCTGGACCATCGTCATCCTGCGCACCGAGAGGGGCGTGGATGTTTGGCGCGCCTTCGAGGAGGAGGGCCTGGTCGAGACCATGCTCATCCAGGAGAACCGCCGGGCCTGGAACATCCTCCAGATCCTCGCGCGAAGGCAGCGCAACCGCGTGCCCCTCCTCGGCCCCCGGAGCGGGACGGCGAATGATCTCCCCGCCTACGATCAAAAAGCGGACGCCGATTTCGCCGCCGGGCGGATGAAGGACAGCCCCAAGAGCCCGGAGGAGCTGGACGCCTGCCGCGAGGCCGCCTACGGGGGCGAGCCGCTCCCGGGCCCTGTGGCGGGCTACATGGCCGGCCAGCCCATCCCGGGCGATCCCGGCGACCCGCCCCCCGGCGAGAAGCGCAAGCTCCCGCCCCCGCCGGCGCCCGAGCAGGGCGGCGCTCCGCCCGGCAAAATGGCTCCGTCCGGCGAAATGGCTCCGCCCGGCGAAATGGCTCCGCCCGGCGGCCCGGCTCCGGAGAGCGCGGCGTGAAGGAGGCGAAGCCCCACCCCGTCCTCGAGACCCTCTCGCTCGGGGAGGCCCTCATCCGCCGCCGCTCGGTGCGGCGATTCGCCCCCGAACCCCTCCACCCCGACCGCCTCCGGGTCGCCATCGAGGCCGCCTGCCTCGCCCCCAGCCCGCACGGCGCGGCCCCCTGGCGCTTCTGCATCCTCGCCTCCCCGGAGTCGAAGGCGCGCCTCGCCGAGGAGATGGGGCGCGACTTCCTGCGCGACATGGAGCGCGAGGGGGCGCCCGAGGAGGAGCGCCGCCGCCGCCACGCCGGGAGCATCCGCCTCCTCACCACCGCCCCCGCCCTCATCCTCGCCGCCCTCTCCTACGCCGGCCTCGACGCCTACGACGACCCCGCCAGGCAGGCGAACGAGCGCATGATGGCCGAGCACAGCCTGGGGGCCGCCCTCCAGAACCTCATGCTCGCCCTCGCCGCCCAGGGGATCGGCTCGGTATGGCGGTGCGCCCCCCTGTTTTGTCCCGAGACGGCGCGCCGCGCCCTGCGCCTCCCGGAGGACTGGACGCCCCGCGCCCTTATCGTGGCCGGCCTGCCGGAGTCCCCACCCGGCCCCAAGGCCGCCCCCCAACCCTCCGTCCTCGTCCGATGAGCGCCGAGGGGCCGGTTCTCGCCTTCGCCGGCGGGGTCGGGGGCGCCAAGCTCGCCGTCGGCCTCGCCGCCGCCCTGCCCCCCGGCCGCCTCACCGTGGTGGTGAACACGGCGGACGACCTCACCCTCCACGGGCTCCACATCAGCCCCGACCTGGACACGGTGATGTACAACCTCGCCGGCCTCTCCGACCCCGCCCAGGGCTGGGGGATCGCGGGCGACACCTCGGGCGCCGTCGAGATGCTCGGCCGCTACGGCGGGCCCACCTGGTTCCGCCTGGGCGACCGCGACATGGCCACCCACATCCGCCGCACCCAGCGCCTCGCCGAGGGCGCCCGCCTCACCGAGGCGACCGCCGAGCTCTGCGCCGCCCTCGGGGTGGAGACCCGCCTCCTCCCCATGACCGACGCCCCCGTCGCCACCCGGGTGCGCACGCCCGAGGGCGAGCTCGAGTTTCAGGACTACTTCGTCGCCCGCGGCAACCGGCCCGCCGTGACCGGGGTGCGCTTCCAGGGGGCCGAGGAGGCGGCGGCCACGCCCGAGGTGGAGGAGGCCATCGCCTCGGCCGAGCGGATCGTCTTCTGCCCCTCCAACCCCATCGTGAGCATCGGGCCCATCCTCGCCGTCCCCGGCATCGCCGAGGGGCTGGCTGGCGCCCGGGCCGCCCGGGTGGCGGTGAGCCCCATCGTCGGGGGGACGGCCCTGCGCGGCCCGGCGGCCGAGATGCTCCAGGGGCTGGGGCACGAGGTCTCCGCCCTCGGGGTGGCCCGGATCCTCCGCCCCCACCTGGACGGCTTCGTCCTCGACGAGGAGGACGCCGCCCTCCTCCCCGCTCTCGAAGAGCTGGGGCTGCCCGCCCGGGCCCTTCCCACGGTGATGAGCGATCTCGCTTCCAAGGAGCGGCTGGGGGAGGAGGTCCTCGCCTTCGCCGCCACCCTGCGCCGCGATTCCCCCCCGGCCGGCGTGGTATGATGGCACTTACCTGACGGCAGGCACCTGACGGCAGGCCGCCTAGCGGCGGCCACCTGATTCGCAGCCCGTTGGCCCGTTGGCCCGTCGGCCCGTTGGCCCCGATTCGATAGCCGAGAGCGCCCAATGGAAACGGACGGACCCTGCATCGCACTCGTGCCGGCGCGCGATTTCCGCACCGGAAAATCGCGCCTCGCCCCGGCCCTCACCCCCGAGGAGCGCGACGGCCTGGGGCGCTGGATGCTCGAGCGCGTCCTCGCCTCGCTGGGGGAGGCGCCCTCGGTGACCGAGACGGCCGTCCTGAGCGACGCCGACGAGATTCTCGCCATCGCGGAGGAGCACGGGGCGCACGGGCGCCGCTGTCCCGCCCGCGACATGAACGCCGACCTCGAGGCGGGGCGCGCCTGGGCCGCCGCGCGGGGAGCGGCCTCCCTCCTCGTCGTCCCGGCCGACCTGCCCGCCCTGGACGGGGCGCAGGTGGAGGAGATGATCCGCCGGGGCGGGCCGAACCGCGCCGTCCTCGCCCCCTCGGGCGACGGGGGAACGAACGGGCTCCTCCTCCGGCCGCCCGGCGCTTTCCCCTTCGCCTTCGGCCCCGGGAGCTATGCGCGCCACACGGCCGCCGCCGCCGCCGCGGGCCTCGAGGCGGTCCGCTTCGAGAGCCCGGGCTTTCGCCTCGACGTGGACACGCCCGCCGACCTCGCCGCCTGCCGCGAGGCGGGCCTCAGCGTTCCGGCACGGCCGTGAAGACCATCGAGATCATCCCGCTCGCGGGAATCCCCGAGGTCCGCCCCGGGGACGATCTCGCCGAGGTGATCGCGCGCGCCCTGGGGGAGGCGGGCCTTCGGCCCGATGAGGGCGACGTCCTCGCCGTGGCCCAGAAGATCGTCAGCAAGGCGGAGGACCGCTTCGTCCGCCTCTCGGAGGTGGAGCCCTCCCCCGAGGCGCTTCGCATCGCCCGGCGCGACGGCCGGGACGGGCGCCTCGTCGAGGTGGTCCTGCGCGAGTCGAACGAGGTGGTGCTCGCCTCCGAGCGGGCGC
>JAZGDQ010000524.1:0-7123 GCA_036477985.1 bacterium | reverse complement strand
GTGCTGGGCCCATGCCGCGCAATGGAGCGGCCGGACGACTGAGAGGAAGACCCTTTCGCCGCCGGCTCTCCCCGCCCCGCGGCCCGGAAGCCTCTTTGCGCCGCCTAGGCGGTTGACGGCTCGTCGCCGCCCTTGGCGATCGAATCGCGCATTTGGGTGTCCGCCTCCACGTTCTTCATCCGGTAGTAATCCATGATCCCCATGTTTCCCTGGCGGAAGGCTTCGGCCATGGCGCGCGGCACCTCGGCCTCCGCCTCGACGACCGCGGCGCGCATCTCCTGCTCCTTGGCGACAGCCATGGCGCGCCGCTCCTCGGCTTTCGCCTGTGCTATCTGCTTGTCGGCGTCGGCCTGATCGATCTGGAGCTTGGCCCCGATGTTCTCGCCCACGTTCACATCCGCGATGTCGATGGACAGAATCTCGAAGGCCGTTCCCGAATCCAGCCCCCTTTCCAGGACGTTCTTGGAGATGAAATCCGGATTTTCGAGAACTTCTTTGTGATCCTTCGCCGAACCGATAGTGCTCACCATCCCTTCCCCGACGCGGGCGATGATGGTTTCCTCCCCGGCGCCGCCCACGAGCTGGTCGAGGTTGCAGCGCACGGTCACCCGTGAAACCGCCTTGAGCTGAATTCCGTCCTTGGCCACGGCGGATATCTCGGGCGTCGTGATGACCTTGGGGATGATGGACATGTTCACCGCCTCCAGGACGTCCCGCCCCGCCAGATCGATGGCCGCGGCCCGCTTGAAGGAAATCTCGATGTTGGCTTTGTCCGCCGAGATGAGCGCGTTGACGATTTTACCCACGTTGCCGCCCGCCAAATAGTGCGCCTCCAGATCGTTGACGTTGAGATCGAGGCCGGCTTTCGTCGCGCTGATTAGGGGGTTCACTACGATACTGGGCGGCACCCGGCGGAATCGCATGCCGATGAGGGTGAAGATTCCCACATAAGCGTCCGACGCCCAGGCGGCGATCCAGAGGGGGATGGGGATCACATAGAGGACAAACCAAAGCGCCAGGAGAACGAAGATCAAGATCGTGATTCCACCTAGATCGAACAACTCGATTCCCATCATCTCTCACTCCTTCTCTGGAGGTCCGTTCCTCCGCCTCACCACGGTTCGGGAGCCCGCCGCTCCGATCGCCTCGATGGGCGCGCCAGCCTCAATGTAGTCGCCCTCGGAGACGACGTCCACGCGCTCGCCCTCGATGGTGGCGATTCCCGTCGGCCGCAGAGGGCTGGCCGCGACGCCCCGCTTCCCGAGCCAGCGGCGCTCTCCCTCGGATTCCGGGGCGATTCCCGCACCCCTTGATAGACTCGTTTGCAGGACCATTTTCCCCCCGAAGGGCGTCCGCGGCATCAGGCGCAGGAGCCAAATCCCCGCGGCGACCGCGACGAACAGCGAGAAGCCCACCTGCCCGACCGCTCCCATAATCGCCTGGCCGGTCGAACCGCCCCCGATGAGGCTCATGGCGAGCCCCGCCACAATGGCGGCGATCCCGAGGATTCCCGCGATCCCGAAGCCCGGGATGACGAACACCTCCAGGGCGAGCAGGAGGAGCCCGGCCCCGGCGAGAAGCAATTCCTCCATCCCCGCCAGGTGGACCAGGCTGTGTCCCCAGAAGAAGAGCGCCAGGCTCCCGATGCCGACCGCTCCCGGCAAGCCGAAACCGGGGACCCGAAGCTCCACGAATATCCCCAAGATGCCGACGGTCATCAGCAGGGAGCTGAGGACCGGATTCGTCACGAAGCGGACAAGGCTTTCCGCCCAGTTCTGCGAGACGTGGCGGACTTCGGCGCCGGCGAGATTCAGGCGCTCCAGCACATCGGCGAGGGTGTCGGCGCGGAAATCGGCGATCTTGTGTTCCAGCGCCTCCTGAGTGGTGAAGGTCAGGAGCTTCCCCTTCTCAATGACGCCCGCGATCTCCACGTCCGCGTCCACCATCGCCTCGGCGAGGAGGGGCGGGCGCTTGCGGCTCTCCGCCGTCGCGCGGAACTCCTTGCGCAAGTAGGAGACCGTCTTCTCGGAAACGGGATTCGCCTTGCCGCCCGAATCTATCCGCACCGGCGTGGCCGCGCCGATGGTCGCGCCCCCGGTCATGACGATCCGCTCGGCCGCGAGGCTGATGAGGGCGCCGGCGGAAATCGCCCGTTTGTTGACGAAGGCGACGGTGCGGAGCCGGCTGTTCAGCAGCGCGTCGCGGATCACGACGGCGGCGTCCACCCTTCCGCCGAAGGTGTTGATCTCCAGAATGACGCCCGCCGCGCCGGCCTCGGCGGCCTCATCGAGAACGCGCCGGATGAAGGGGGCGAGCCCCAAATCGATCACCCCTTCGATGGGCGCCACGTAGACAACGGGCCGCGCTTTCCCGGGGGCGAGAGACGGGCCGAGGACGAGCCCCGCGAGCAGCGCGAGGATGGCCGCGCACATGAATCCCGGCCGGCTCCGGCGCCGCATCTCAGGCGCTTTCATGGGCCACCGTTCTTTGCGCGCAGGACCCGGGAAGGGCGGACGGCGCCGGCCGATCCGGATGGCGCCCACAAAGAAGCGAGAAAGTCATTCGGCAGAACCCCCCGGGACAACGGTGAAGGTCTGGCCAGATGAGGAGAGCCGGATGGCGCTGACAAATATTCTAGTGCATCCGTCCAAAAAGGAAAGGACCGTCCGCCCCCGGCGGGAGATTTCCCGCCCTCCGCCGTTCTGGCCAGTTTCGAACTTTGGCGCAACCGCCGCGTACGGAGGGGATGCCGGGCGGGCGGTATGGTACGATGGCGCCATTCAAAGAAAAGGAGCCGGGGCCGCCCGCGGCCCGCATCCCCGCCGCCGGAAGCCCTCGCCCCGGCGGATCGGCCGGCCACCCAGGAGATCCCCATGTACATCGCCACGAAGGATTCCCCTCTCGCCACCACCATCACCGGCAGCCTGCCGCGCCCGGCTTGGTACACCGAGAGCCTTCACGGGCGGGCCTTTCGGGAGGCCATGACCGACAACAACTTCCGCGAGCAGTACTCCGACGCCGTCTCCTGCCTCATCCGCGATCAGGAGCGCGCCGGCCTCGACATCGTGACCGACGGCGACGCGCGCTTCGACGTCGACGTGGGCGGCCGCTCCTGGGTGAGCTACACCCTGGAGCGCCTCCAGGGCGTCACGGGCTTCGAGAAGAGGCGGAGCGAGGCCGCCCGGAAGAACACCACCCAGCCCGGGGACATTCTCTTCGAGGTGCTCGAGGCGTGGGCGCTGCCCGAGGTGACGGGCAAGCTCGGCCCCGGCCCGCTGGAGCTGCCCCAGCTGTGGCGCACCGCCCAGCAGATGACGCGCAAGCCGGTCAAGGTCGGGGTGGCCAGCCCCGAGACGCTCGCGCTCCTCCTCCCCAACCGCTTCTACGATGACCGGGAGGAGTTGTTGGCGGATCTCTCCGGAATCATGCGGGAGGAGCTCCTTCGGGTGGCCGAGTCGGGCAGCGCGGTTCTTCAGGTGGAGGAGCCCTGGGTGCACCGGGCGGACTTCACCCAGAAGGAGGCGGCGGCCCAGGCCGAGGCGAGCGTGCGGTGGTTCAACAAGGGCGTCCAGGGCCTGCGGGAGCGGACCGAGCTCTGGTGCCACACCTGCTGGGGCAACCCCGCCCAGCAGCGCACCTTCGACATCAACAAGAGATACGAACCCGCCCTGGAGTACATGAACGAGCTGGACGCCGACGTCGTCACCTTCGAGTGCGCCACCACGAGAGGCGTGGACATCGCGTCCATCGGCAGGAAGATCACCAAGCCCAAGGTGGCCATCGGGGTGATCGACCACCACACCCTCCAGGTGGAGCGCCCCGAGGAGGTGGCCGCCCTCATCCGCATGGCGCTGGAGTGCATCCCGCCCGAGCGGCTGGTCATCTCCACCGACTGCGGCTTCGGGCGCGAGGGCATGAGCCGCCGGCACGCCTTCTACAAGATGGTGGCCCTGGTGCGGGGGACCAACATCGTGCGCAAGGAGCTCGGACTGCCCGAGGCGCACATTCCCGCAACGGAGAACCGCTACGCGCTCTCGGACGAGGACGAATAAGCCGCACGCCGCGCCCCTGCATCATGTGCGCGCGGTGACTGTCTTGCCGGGTCGGGGCCGAAGGCCCCGCCACCCTGCCCCTGCGCCTAGATCCGAACGCTCGGGATCGCCGCCTGAGAGAGGGCCTACTCCGGCGCTACGACGGGGTTGCGGAGGACGCCCAGGCGCTCGACCTCGCACTCCACCACGTCGCCCGGCTTGAGGTACTTGGGCTCGGGCTTCATCCGCGAGGCGACGCCCGAGCAGGTGCCGCTCGAGATGATGTCGCCCGGCTCCAGCGTCATCTGGCTGAAGAAGGCGACGAGCTCTCGGATTCCGAACACCATGTCCGTCAGGTCGGAGTCCTGGCGCGTCTCCCCGTTCACCCGAAGCTGAATCTTCAGGCTCTCCGGGTTGGGAACCTCGTCCGCCGTGACGAGGTGGGGCCCCAGCGGGTTCGTCGTGTCGAAGTTCTTCCCCAAAAAGCCCCCGCCCAGGGCCGCGCTCCCTTGCACCTCGCGCGCCGTCACGTCGTTGTAGATGGTGTAGCCCGCGATGACGTCGAAAGCGTCCTCGGGGCGAACGTCCTTGCATTGCGTCCCGATGACGATCCCCACCTCGATCTCGTAGTCGAGCGTCTCGGTCTGTCGCGGGTGGACGATGGGCTCCCCGTGGGCGATGAGCGTGGAGGAGAAGCGCGGCGCGCCGGGCACGTTCTCGGGCGTCTTGTTGCCCGTCTCCTCCAGGTGGCTGTGGAAGTTCAGCCCGGTGTGGAGGAACTTCCCCGGGAGGACGACGGGGGGGCGCAGCCGGGTGTGCTTCTCCTTGAGGGCGGCCAGCTCCCCGTCCGGCCCCGCGGGCTCCGCGCCCGCGCGCAGGGCCTCCTCGGCGAAGTCGAGCGCCGCCCGGGCGGCCGCGAGGGCGGGGGGGCCGCCGCGGAGGAATTCGCGCATGCCGCGGGGGATGCGCGCGTTCGCCATGGCGTAGGGGCGCCCCTCCCCCTCCTTGGCGGCGAGGCGGGCGGCGTAGCAGAGCCGCAGGTCGGCCATCCTTCCGTCCGAAAGGAGGACGCCCAGCCGATCGCCCGTGGCGCCCGGCGCAAGATTCCGGTAGGTCGCAAGTCGCATTTCTGTCCTCAGGAGGTTTCGGGAGAAGTCACCCACTTTCCGTATTGCTTGCCGTATTCGGGGCCCACCTTCTTCGCGCCCCAGTTGATCTCGAGCTTGTTCCCGTCCGGATCGAGAAAGTAGAACTTCACCCCATCGCTCCAGTTCTGGGGCCGGGGGGGATGGACGATCTCCACCCCCCGCCCCGCCAGGAATTCGTGCGCCTCGTAGAGGGCCTCCTTGCTCTCCACGTCGAAGGCGACCTGCTGGAGGGCGCCCCGGCCCCCGAAGGGGAGGGGTTTTTCGGCCTCCTCCGGCGGGAGCTCGACGAGGACGATGTTGTGGTGCTCGTCCGAGCAGCGCAGCCAGGCGATGCCGTGGGGCGCGGCGGGCTCGATATCGTTGGGCCCCAGCTTGTCGGTGACGATGAGACCCAGCATCTCCTCGTACCAGCGGATGGACTTCTCCAGGTCCCGGACCCAGATCCCCACGTGGGAGAGGGAGTCGATTCTGGTCATGAAGGCGGCCTCCTCGCGCGCCGGCGCCCTACCATGGCAGCCGGTAGTCGGAGCTGAAGAGCTCCATTTTGTTCCCGTCGGGGTCGGCGAAATAGAACTGGAGCCCCTTGCTCACCCGCTGGCGGCGCGGCTCGCTCAGGATGGTCCCCCCCGACTCCTTGATGCGCGCGAAGGCCGCCTCGACCTCGGCCTCGCTGGAGAGGCGGAAGGCGATCTGCTGCAGGTCGGCCCGCCCGCCGGCGTCTCCCTCCTCCCGGGCCTCGGGGGGAAGGCCGATGAGCACCACCTCGTGGTGCACGTCGTCGTAGCGCAGCCAGGCGATGCCGTCCGGCGCGGCGGGCTCCTCCGCGTTTCCGGGGGGGAGGTGGTCCGACAGGCGCATCCCGAGGACCTCCTGGTACCAGCGCACGGACCGCTCCAGGTCGCGCACGTAGACGCCCACGTGGGAGAGGCGCGGCCGGATGGGACTGGCCTTGGGCGGCATGGCGAACTCCCTCCCTTCAGCTATCGGTGATTGGCGCCGCACTCCCCGCACGAGCGAGGGACGCAAGAACCTCAAAAATTCCGCAAGCCTCGCCCGTGAAAACCCAAAACCGCCAAGGGCTGAAGGGCGAATTTACGGCTCGACGGAGCTTGCGGCTCGGTTGAGCTCGCCGAAGTCCGAAGCCCAAGAGTCAACCACGGCCTTCCGCGTCAGTTTCCTCTTCATCCGGAGGTGGATCATATTCCGGATTTTTATACGGACCCGGGGGCGCGTGGATTCGACGCCGATGTCCTTCGTCGCGGCGCGGGCGGGCGCGGCGGCGAGAAGGCCGGACAAAAGGAGCGTGGCGAATGTGATTCCGCGTCCGCGCATGGCCGCCCTCGATGTGGCTGAAAGGAATTCGGGGAAATTGTACCCCATTCGCCCCCGTTGCCACATCCCCCTCAGCATCCAAAGGCGTCCCGGCGGGAGGGCCTTCGCGCGCCCCTTCCCGTCCGGAGACGGCCCGCCCGGCGGGGCCGCGCGGAGGAGGCCGCTGTCCCGCGCGCGCGGAGAAAAAAAGGGCGAATCCCGCCCCGTCTTGACGTTTTCGGTGAAGCGTACGATTATGCAGGCCATTACCTGAAAATCCGCCGCCCGGGGGTGGGCAGGAGTGCGGCTCACCCCGGAGCGGTTTCTTTCGGGGACCTTCGCATATGCGCGCCTATATCGCCCGACGCTGCCTCCAGAGCCTGCTCGTCCTCGGCGCGATCCTCGTCATCGTTTTCCTGATGCTGCAAATCACGGGCGACCCGGCGGCCGTCCTCATGCCGCTCGACGCCACCGAGGAGGACATCGCCGCGTTCAGCAAGGAGATGGGCTTCGACCGCCCGCTCCACATCCAGTTCTATAACTTCCTCTTCGGCTTCGGGGATAGCAAGGGCGTCCTCCGGGGGGATTTCGGCTTCTCCTACCGCCACGAAATTCCCGCGATGGGCCTCGTGC
>JAZGDQ010000523.1:0-21480 GCA_036477985.1 bacterium | reverse complement strand
TGGGATGCGTGGAGGAGATCGTGCGCGAGGGGCGCGAGGGCCTTCTCGTTCCTCCCGAGGATGAAGCCGCCCTCGCCGGGGCGCTCGCCCGGCTGCGGGCCGATCCGGCGGCGGCGCGCGCCATGGGCGCCGCGGGCCGCAAGCGGGCCGAGGAGGAGTTCGACCGCCGGGTGATGGCGCGGCGGATGGTGGAGATCTACCGAGAGGCCCGCCAGGCGGCGGGGGAGGGGAAGGCCCGATGAGCGGCGGGGGCGGAGGGCCGAACATGATTCTGGGAATCAGCGATTCCCACCTCGCCACCGCCTGCCTCCTGCGGGAGGGGGAGGTGATCGGCTGCGTGAGCGAGGAGCGCTTCACGCGCCGGAAGAACCAGGGGGCCTACCCGGCCCAGGCGGTCGACTTTCTCCTCGCCCAGGCCGGAGTGGGGCCGGAGGCGCTCTCCGCCGTGGCGTTGTCCGGTCATGAGGCCATGAACCCGGCCTGGTTCGAGAGCATGGCGCAGGACGAGAAGTACATCGACGAGTATCTCGGCATCAAGAAGAAAAGCGCACTCGGGCGCAAGGTGCGCCGGGTGGGGAAGAAGCTCCATCTCTCGAGCGAGGCCGCACGAAAGAGCCTGATGCCGAACGAGAAGCGCTTCCAGCAGATTGTGGATCACCTTGGCGTCCCGAAGTCCCGGATCCACATCGTCGAGCACCACACCTCCCACGCCGCCGCCGCCTATTACGGCTCCCCCTTCGCGGGGGAGCGCCGCCGCCGCGCCGCCGTCCTCACCAACGACGCCGCGGGCGACGGGGTGTGCGCCACCTGGAACGCCGCCGGGCCCGGGGGCATCGAGCGCCTCTCGGCCTCGCCGAGCGCGGCGGGCTCGCTCGGGAGCTTCTACAGCCTGATCACCCTTTACCTGGGGATGCGCCAACTCGAGCACGAGTACAAGGTGATGGGCCTCGCCCCCTACGCGCCCGAGTGGGGGAGAAAGCGATCCTACGACGTGCTGCGAAAGATGATCGTCTTCGAGACCTCGAAGGGGCCGCGGTTCCGCTGGAAGGTGCGCAAGGACCGGTTCCGCTACCTGATGGAGAACCTCGCGCGCCACCGCTTCGACTGGGTGGCGGCGGCGAGCCAGGAGCTGCTCGAGGAGCAGCTGCTCGCCTGGGTGAAGGCGGGCGTCGAGGCGGTCGGGGAGGGCCGGGTGGCGGTGAGCGGCGGGGTCTTCATGAACGTGAAGGCGAATCAGAAGGTCGCCTTCCTCGAGGAGGTGAAGGAGCTCTTCGTCCTGCCGAGCTGCGGGGACGAGTCGAACGCCATCGGGGCCGCCTACTGGCTCCACGCCGAGGGGACGAAGGAGCGCAAACCCGGCCGCTGCACCCCCCTCTCGGAGCTCTACCTGGGGCGGAACGTGGGCGGGGCCGAGGCGGAGGAGGCCGTCGCCGCTATGGGGTTGGAGAAGAGGCACCGGGTCCGGCGCTGCGATGACATCGAGTCCGAGGTGGCCCGCCTTCTCGCCAAGGGCGAGGTGGTCGCCCGGGTGAAGGGGCGGGAGGAGTTCGGCGCCCGCGCGCTGGGGAACCGCTCCATCCTGGCGAACCCGAGCGACTACCGGGTGGTCGCCCTCATCAACAAGATGATCAAGAGCCGGGATTTCTGGATGCCCTTCGCGCCCACCCTGCTCGCCGAGCGGGCGGGCGAGTACATCGAGAACCCGCGGGGGATGAAGTCCCCCTACATGATGCTCACCTTCGACAGCACGCCCAAGGGGCGGGAGGAGCTCGCCGCCGCCTGCCATCCCTACGACGGGACGATGCGCCCGCAGATCCTCGAGAAGGCCCACAACCCGGACTACCACCGGCTCATCGAGCAGTTCGAGCGCCTGACGGGCATCGGCGGGGTGCTGAACACCTCCTACAACCTGCACGGCGAGCCCATCGTCTCGCTCCCCGAGGACGCGGTGCACACCTTCGAGAGCTCTGGGCTCTCCCATCTCGCCCTCGATTCGTTCCTCATCTCCAAGAAGACGGCCGCTCGCTTTTGAGCGCTCCTCCCCGCCCGGCGGAACGCGCGTGAAAATCGCCCTCATCCGATCGGCGGTCCACCGGGGCGGGGGAGTGGAGCGCTACGTCTGGCTCCTGGCGCGGGAGCTGGACCGGCGCGGCCACGAGGTGCACCTCTTCGCCCGCCGCTGCCCGGAGCTTCCCGCCCCCGGCGTGCGCTTCCACCCGATCCGGGTCCTCGCCCCCTTCTCCTTCCTCAAGGTCCTGGCCTTCGCCCGGGGGGTGCGGGAGGCCCTCGCGCAGGAGCGCTTCGACGCCGTCCACTCCTGCGACCGGATCTACGGCTGCGACATCTACCGGGCGGGGGAGGGCCTCCACCGCGAATGGCTCGAGGTGTCGGAGAGACACATGCCCGCCTGGCGGAGGCTCCTGCGGCGGCTCGATCCGCTCCACCTCGTCCTGTGCCGCCTCGAGGCGCGCCTCATCGCCGGGGGCGGGGCGCGGCGGGTGACGGCCATCAGCCGCCGGGGGGCGGAGGAGATTCGCCGCCACTTCGGGCGCGACGGCGTGCCGGTGATCTACAACGGGGTGGACCCGGAGGAGTTCCGGCCCCCGGAGGCGGGCGAGCGCGAGGAGGCGCGCGCGGAGATCGGGCTCCCCCCCGGGGCCTTCGCCGTCCTCTACGTCGGGAGCGGATTCTTCCGCAAGGGGCTCCGCCACCTGATCGAGGCCTTCGCGCAGCTGAAAGAGGAAGGGCGGCCCCTGCGGCTCGTGGTCTCGGGCCGGGGGGCGGAGGGCGCCTACCGGCGCCTGGCCCGGGCCTGCGGGGCGGGGGATCGGGTCCTCTTCCTCGGGACCGACGCCGCGCCCGCGCGCCTCTATCGGGCGGCGGACGTCTTCGTCTTCCCCTCCCTCTACGAGCCCTTCGGCAACGTCTGCCTCGAGGCCCTGGCGAGCGGCCTCCCCTGCGTCTTCTCCTCCCGGAGCGGAGGGGCCGAGATCGTGGCGGACGGGGAGAACGGCCTCATCCTCCAGGACCCGACCGACGCGGCCGAGATGGCCGGCCTTATCCGGCGCTGCATGGACCCGGAGCGGGCCGCCGCCCTCGGACGGTCGGGCCGCGCCCTCGCCCTGCGCTTCGGGGTGGCGGCGAACGCCGATGCGGTCGAGGCCCTCTACCGGGAGGTAGCGGTCGAGCGGATGAGCGAGGCCGCGGCCGAGCGGGCGCGGGGCGCCGCCGGATCGTCGGAGAAGCCGTGAGGCTGCTCCTGTGCGCGGCGGCCTACCCCCCCTCGGTGGGCGGGGTGCAGACCCTCTCGGCGCGCCTCGCGGGGGCGCTGGCGGGGCGGGAGAACGAGGTGTGGGTCCTCGCGCGCGGCCGGGAGGGGGACCCCGTCCTGGACGCCGAGACGGCCCCGGCGCGCGTCCGCCGGGTGGGGTGGAAGCCCCTCCTGTGGCCGGCCCTCGCGGGAAGGCTCCTGGCGCTGCGGCCCGACGGCGTCCTCCTCACCCACCGGGCCGACTTCCTGCGCCCGGCCCTTTGCGCGCGCGCGCTCGGGGGGCCGCCCGTCGTGGTGGTGGTGCACGGAAACGAGGTCTACGGCTCCCCGCGGGCGGGGGCGCTCATCGGGGCGCTCGCGCGGGCGGACGCCGTCGTCGCCGTGAGCCGCTACGCGCGCGGCCGCCTGGTGGAGATGGGCCTTCCGCCGGAGCGGACCTTCGCGATCCCGAACGGGGTTTCGCCCGAGGCCCTCGACCCGCCCGGGGCGGGGGAGGAGGTGCGCCGCCGGCTCGGCCTGGAGGGGAGGAAGATCATTCTCTCGGTGGGGCGGCTCGTGCGGGTGAAGGGGTTCGACGCCGTCATCCGCGCCCTCCCCCGCGTCCTGGAGGGCGAACCGCGGGCGGCCTATGTCATAGTAGGGGAGGGGCCCGAGGGAGAGGCGCTGCGGGGGCTCGCGCGGGAGATGGGCGTGGAGGCCCGCGTCACATTTCTCGGAGAGGTGCCCCTCGCCCAGATGGGGCGCGGCGCCCACGCCTACTACCAGGCCTGCGACGTTTTCGCCATGCCGAGCCGGGAGGACCCCGGGGGAGGGGACGCCGAGGCCTTCGGCATCGCCCACCTGGAGGCGGGCGCCGCGGGCAAGCCCGTCGTGGGGGGCCGCTCGGGCGGCTCCGGGGAGGCCGTGGCCGAGGGCGAGTCGGGCCTGCTGGTGGAGGCGGACCGGACCGAGGAGGTGGCCGGGGCGCTCCTTCAAATCCTCACCCGCCCGGAGCTGGCGCGCGCGATGGGGGAGGCGGGGCGGCGCCGGGCCGGGGAGCGCAGCTGGAGCCGGGTGGCGGAAGAGTATGAGGCGGTGATGCGGAGGGCGGCGGATGGGTAGGGTGCTGGACGTGGGCTGCGGCCCGGAGCGGCTTCCCGGCGCGATCGGGGTGGACATCCGCCTCAAGGTGCGCCCGAGCGTGTGCTGCGACGCGGACGTGGACGGTGTGCGCGTGCGCCACATCCCCTTCCGCGACGGCGCCTTCGAGGAGATCCGCGTTCTTCAGACCATCGATCATTTTCGGAACATCGTCCCCGTCATGGAGGAGCTGCACCGGGTGGCCGCGCCGGGCGCGCGCCTCGTCATCACAGTGGCCCACGTCTCGAGCATTTACTCCTGGAGCGATCCGGTCCATCACCTCCACCTGACGAGCCGCTCCTTCCTGTGCTTCACGGACCATCCCACCAAGGGGGCCGCCTACACGGCGCCCCTCTTCCGCCAGCGGAAGTTCCACTTCATCTTCGGCCGCTCGCTCATCTCGCTCATCCCGCGCTTCCTCTGCCTCCTCTCCCCGCGGGTCTACGAAAAGCATTTCAGCTGGATGTTCCCGGCGAACGACATGTATTTCGAGTTCGAGGCGCTGAAGTGACCGAATCCCCGGGCCTTCCCCTCACCCTCGCCGAGATGGGCGAGAGGCTCCGGGCGCGCCCGCCGCTCGCGCGCATCGCCTTCGTCGGGCTGATCGGCTTCGCCCTGTCGGCGCCCTTCTCCATCTCCGTCTCCCAGATCTTCGTCTTCGGGGCGATCGCCGCCTGGCTCCTCTCCCTGTG
Source organism: bacterium (assembly GCA_036477985.1). Classification (GTDB taxonomy): domain Bacteria; phylum UBA8248; class UBA8248; order UBA8248; family UBA8248; genus JAZGDQ01. The sequence goes on along the minus strand of JAZGDQ010000523.1, from coordinate 16,398 downwards.
GCGGGAGGAGGCCGCCCGGCCCGCGCGCTTTCCCCTCTGGCGGCCCTTCGCCCTCTTCGCCGCCCTCACCGTGGCGAGCGCGGCCCTCTCGGACGATCCGGCGCGGAGCCTCAAGGACACGCGCCAGCTCGTGCAGATCCTCATCTTCTACTGCGCCCTGAACACCATGCGGGACGACGCGGAGGGCGTCTGGCTCACCCGCGCGCTCCTGGCGGCGACGGGATTCGCGGCGGTCTTCACCCTGGGCGCGGCCCTCGCCTTCCCCCTCGGCCTCACGAACCGGATGTCGGGCTTCTTCAGCATCTACATGACCCTGGGCGGGTTTCTCCTCGTCGTGGGCTCCCTCGCCTTCGCCTATCTCATGCTGCCGGGCGGGCCGCCGCGCGGAGCCTGGGTGTGGGCGGCCGGCGCACTCATCATCGCCGCCCTGATGACCACCTTCAGCCGAAACGCCTGGCTGGGGCTGCTGGTCGCCTCCCTCGCCGTCGTCCTCGCCGGGAGGAGCCGGCGGGGGATCGCCCTCCTGGCGGCGGCGGGGCTCGCCGTTCTTCTCCTCTCGCCGGCCTCGGTGCGCCAGCGGCTGCGCAGCATCGGGGACCCCAAGGATCGCACGGCGGTCGAGCGCATCTACATGTGGGAGAGCGGATTGCGCATGGTGCGCGACCGGCCCCTCCTCGGCTTCGGCCTGGACATGATTAAGCGCAACTACACCGGCTACGCCGACCCGCGCGCCGTCAAGAAGCGCACCGGCCACCTGCACAACAACATTCTCCACATCGCGGCCGAGCGGGGGCTCCCCGCCCTCGCCGCCTGGCTCTGGGTGTGGGCGGCGTATTTTTGGGCCGTGTGGAGGGGGGTGCGCGCTACGCGGGCGGGGCCCTTCGCGCGGCGGTTCCGAATGGTGGGCGGCCTGGCCGCCCTGGCCGGTTTTTTCGCGGCCGGATTCTTCGAGTACAACTTCGGGGACTCGGAGGTGGTGATGACGGCCTACCTCGCCATGGCGCTTCCCTTCATGGGCGAGGACCCGTAGGCGGGAGCGCCCTCTTCGCCCCGGCGCGCCGGGGGCGGCGGCGCTCTCCCCATGAGAGGCGGTCCGGCGGCCGCGGATTTTTTTATTTCACATGGATGAAGGTGTTGAAGAAACCGAGCCGCTCCACCGACTCGGCCGCGATGAGGGGGATCTCCCCGAGCTTCTTGCCGCCGAGGCGGTAGATGATCCGGCCGAGGGGCTGGCCCTTCTTCACCGGGGCATGAACGACGGCCGGTATCTTCGCCATGGCGGTGACCTTCCCCGCCGCCCCCCGGCGGATCAGCATGCGGAAGGAGCCCTTTTTCCGGAGCGCGACCTCCTTCTTCCGGCCCTTCATGATCCGCACCGTGTGGGGCCGGGGGAATTCCCTCGCCTGCGAGGCGTCGAACCAGCGGTAGCGCGCGAAGCCCCAATCCAGGAGGCGGCGGGCCTCGGCGAAGCGGCTCTTGTGGCTTTTCGAGGAGAGGATGACGGCGATGAGGCGCAGCCCCCTGCGCTTGGCGGTGGCCACGACGCTGTAGCCGGCCGCGCGGTAGGAGCCCGTCTTCAGCCCGTCGGCGCCGGGGAAGCGGCCGATGAGGCGGTTCGTGTTCGTGAGGGTGAACTTGCCCCCCCGAAAGGGGGCGATGCGGGTGCGGCTCCAGCGGGTCATGCTCGGGTATTTGAGGATCTCGCGCGCGAGGATGGCGGCGTCGCGGGCGCTCATCCGGTTCGGCGTGCGGCCCCGGCCCGGCGGGAGGCCGTGGACGTTGACGAAGCGGGTGTCGGTCATCCCGAGGCGGCGGGCGCGCTCGTTCATGAGCCGGACGAAGGTCTTCGAATCGCCCGCCACGTGCTCGGCCACGGCGTGGGAGGCGTCGTTGGCCGAGCCGATGACGACGGCCTTCATGAGGTCCTCGAGCCGGAATCGCTCGCCCTGGGCGAGGTAGACCTGATGGCCCCCGACGCGGGCCGAGCGGCGCGAGACGGTGACGATGTCGGAGAGCCGCACGCTCCCGCCGCGGATGTGCTCAAGGGTGATGAGGGTGAGCATCATCTTCACGATGGAGGCGGGGATGAGGCGCTGGCGCGGGTTGCGGGCCCGAAGAACGCGCCCTGTCTCGGCCTCGACGAGGAGGGACGCGCGCGAGGTGGGCGCTCTTCCCCTCCGCCCGGCCGCGGCGGGCGCGGCGGCGAGGAGGGCCGCGAGGGTGAGGCACAGGGCGGCCGTTCGGACGGGCCGGGAGCGGGAGAGGCTTGCGGCCACGCGAATGTCTCCATCGGGCAGGGGAGGGCGGAGGGTTTTCGTTCGTTTAAGAGAATTCTCGGGCAAGAGGGTTATCCCATTGATTTTTTGAAGAATATCTCTCCTCCCTGAAATTGTCAAGGCCCGGCTCCGAAAAGCGCTCCGGCCTTCCTCGCCCGCCCGGGGGGGAGAGGGTGAGGGGAGGCGCAGGGCCGCCCCCGCCCTGAGCCCCTCCGGGGGCGGGACTTCCCTTCGGGGGCGGACGCTCCACCAGGGTCGGACGCTCCTCCGGGGTCGGACGCTCCTCCGGGGTCGGAGCGACCTTCGATGGGTGAAATCCGCGAAAATCAATTTCTTGCGCCCCCCTTCCCCCTTTGCTACCATTCTCGCGATACAGGGTCATCCGAGTCGCGCTCTTACTGAGGAGGGGTCGGACCCCGCCCCCGGGGCATCCCGCCCGCGGGGGGTGAAGAAAGGCGGCCGCGCCCAAGGGCGGCCAGCGCAGCCGGCGCCACCGGGGCAGCTGGCGCAGGAGGTGTCATCATGAAGTTCAGGGGATCCTTAGTCGCCATGGTCACTCCCTTCCGGGACGGGAATTTGGACGAGGAGGGAATCCGCACTCTTGTCGATTTCCACCTGGAGAGCGGGACGCACGGGATCGTCGCCTGCGGCACGACGGGGGAGTCTCCCACGCTGAGCCACGATGAGCACGACCGCGTCGTGGCGCTCGTGGTCGAGCACGTGAACGGCCGGATTCCGGTCGTCGCGGGCTCGGGCTCGAACAGCACAATCGAGGCCATCCAACGCACCAAATTCGCCAAGAAGGCCGGCGCCGACGCCGCTCTCCTCGTCTCGCCTTACTACAACAAGCCGAGCCAGGAGGGGCTCTACCTGCACTTCCGTGCGGTGGCCGAGGCGGTGGACATCCCCATCATCCTCTACAACGTGCCCGGGCGGACGGTGGTTCCGATCGCGCCCGAGACCATGGCGCGCCTGGCCGAGGTTCCGAACATCATCGGCGTCAAGGAGGCGACCGGGAACATTTCGAACACCTGCGAGATCATCTCGCAGTGCCCGGAGGACTTCATCGTCCTCTCGGGGGACGACTTCGTGACCCTCCCGATGATGATGATGGGCGCGGTGGGGACCATCACCGTCACGGCGAACGTGGCGCCCGCGGATGTGGCGGGGATGTGCCAGGCCCAACTCGACGGCGACTTCGAGCGGGCCAAGGCGCTCCACTACAAGATGTGGGAGCTGAACCGGATGATGTTCGTGGAGACGAACCCCATTCCGGTGAAGGCCACCCTGGCCATCATGGGAAAGATCGGGCCCGAATACCGCCTCCCGCTCTGCCCCCCCTCGGCGGAGAACACCAAGAAGCTGGAGGCTTTCGCCAAGTCCTACGGCCTCGTGGGCGAGGCCGTGGTGGCCTGAGCCGGCCGCACAGGGGCGCATCCGGCGGGCGGGGCGAGCGCGTCCCCGCCCGCCGTTTTTTCTCCCCGGGGGGGTCCCGCCCCGGGGGGGATTCCCCCTCTCCGGAAAGGTGGCCCCGGCAGGTGGCCCCGAATGGTGGCCCCGGTAGGGGCCCGGCTGGCGTTTGGCGCGGGAGGGGGCGGTTTCGCAACGTTTTTCCATCCCTCCCCCGGGATTTTCGGGAATCAAAGCCCCCCGCGCGCCGTTCTCGCATAAAGGCCTGAATTTCGACGCGTTCCATTGCCGGGCGGCTTTCGGCAAAACGCGGCGGATTGACACAACGGCTTGATTCCTTTAATTTTGGAGAGTTCCAGACCCCATCTATTATCGGCGGACGCGGCGATCGGGATGGGTTTTCGACGGTCGAAGCGTGGCCCCAGTGAACGGGGAACGGAGGCGGCCGGCGGACATCCCGCCCTTCCGCCCCCCCGCCGGAGGCGCTGTTATCCGGGGAAGCTTTGTCATGAGAGGAGATCGGACAATGGTTTGGAAGCGCGCCCTACTTGGATCAGCCGCCGTCTTGGCGGCGGCCTTTCTTCTCGCGTCGTCCGCTTCGGCGGGCCTGCGGGAGGCGAAGAAAGAGGGGGAGGTGTTCTGGTACTCCTCCCTCACGCTCAAAATCTCCCAGGAGATTTGCAACCTCTTCAACTCGAAGAAGGTCGGCGTCAAGTGCAAGCTCCACCGCAGCGGCTCGAGCAAGCTCTACAAGCGGTATCGCCGCGAGGCGAGGGGAAAGATCTTCAAGGCCGATGTGCTTCACACCTCGAACATCGGCCAGTTCATCATCATGCACGACAAGCTGAAGTTCATCTCCAAGTACAAGGCCAAGGGGACGGGCAAGTTCCTCTCCAAATTCCGGGACCCCGACAACCGGTGGTTCATCCTGCGCGCGAGCGTCATGGTGCCGGTCTACAACCCCAAATTCGTCAAGCCCGAGGATGTTCCCAAGAGCTATCTCGACGTCCTCAAGCCCAAGTGGAAAAACAAGCTCGTCGTGGCCGACCCGAACTACGGCGGGTTCGCGACGATCACGATGATCGCCCTGGTGAACTTGTACGGCCTCGACTATTACGAGAAGTTGATTAAGAACAACCCGAGGCGCTACGGCTCCGCCGCGGGCACCCTCACCCTCGTCGCGCGCGGGGAGTCGCACCTGACGACGGGCGCGGTGGCCTACAGCGCGTTCAACCACATTAAAAAGGGCGAGCCCCTCAAGATGGCGGTTCCGAAGGAGGGCGTGCCCTTCGTCCGCTCGCCGACGTCCGTGCTCAAAAAGGCGCCGCACCCCGCCGCCGCCCGCTATTTTATGGACTTCCTCGCCTCCCAGGAAGTTCAGCAGGTTCTGGCGAATCGCGGCCTCTACGTGGGCCACCCGGGGGTGAAATACCCCGCCGCGCAGACGGCGCTGAGCTCCTTGAAGCTGATCGAGATTCCGCCCGCGGAGATCAGCAAGAGATCCAAGGCAATGCGCAAGGCGTTCCGGAAGATCTTCAGCGGGATCAAGCTGGAAGGCAAGAAGAAGAAAAAGAAAAAGAAGAAGAAGCAGATCTAACCGGCTGCCGTTCCGGAAGAACGAACCTTCCGGCGGGGGCGGCTTCGGCGGCCCCCGCCGGAAATTTTTGAAATGCTCTTTTTGGGTGAGCACCCGGCGCTGCCCATCGGCTGCGTTTCTTCATATTGGGGCGGGATTCCCTTGGCGCAAGAAGCGGGGAGTTTGGCCGGACCGGTCAGGACGAGAGGATCCGCGCGTCGCGGTTTCGACACGACCGTTCTCGTCTGGATTCTCGTGTCCCTCGTTCTCCTCTATCTCGTCTCCCTGCCCTTGTTTTACCTCGCCAAGGAGAGCTTTCTCCTCCCCGAGGAGGAAGGCGGCGGCTGGACGCTGAACAATTTCATCGTCGCCTTCTCCGAGGCGGAGCACTATATCCCCATCTTCTGGACGCTCATCATCTCCGCCCTGGTGGGAGTGTTCGGGCTGATCGTGGGCGCCGTCATGGCCTGGTGCGTCAGCCGGACGGACATCCCGTATCCCAACTTCATCCGCAATTCCGTTCTCATGTCGTTCGTCACCCCGCCCTTCCTCGGCGCCATCGCCTGGATCTTCCTGGCCGGCCCGCGCCAGGGGTGGGTGAACCTCATATTCCGCTTCATCACGGGAGCCGGGGATGAGAGCCATCTCGTCAACATCTTCTCGGTTCCGGGGGTGGTGTTCGCGATGACGCTCTACACCTTCCCCCTGGTGTTCATCGTCGTGCTCGCGGGCTTGAACAACATCTCCTCCGACGTCGAGGACGCGGCCAACATCGCAGGCAGCGGGACCCTATCCACCATGATGAACATCATCCTTCCGCTGGCGCTTCCCGCCCTTTTCGCGGGCCTGATCATGGCGCTTCTCGAGGCCATGATCCTTTTCGGGATTCCCGCCATCCTCGCGCTTCCGGCCAACACGAACGTGATGACCACCCAGCTTCGCGCCTTCATGTTTTCCGAGGACGATATGACGGGCGTCGCCGCCGCCTACTCCCTTCCCATGCTCGTCTCGGCCTTTTTGCTGGTCTACATGCGGCGGCACGTTCTCGGCCGCAGGGGCTTCGCCACCATCGGGGGAAAGGGCGGCCAGCGCCGGCCCCAGAAGCTGGGCGCTTGGCGCATTCCTGTATTCCTCCTTTGCATGACGCCCATCGTCTGCGCGATCTTTCTTCCTTATTTCATGTTCGTCACTACGTCGTTCCTGAAGAACATCGGGCAAGGCCTGGCCCTGTCGAACCTGACGCTGGAGCACTACGACTTCATTCTCAACAACGACGCCGTTCATGTTTCGTTCCGCAACACCTTCATCCTGGCCATAATGGCGGCGACCGCGGCCACCGTGATCGCCTCGGTTTCGGCCTACATCACTCAGCGCCGGCTCGTTCGCGGGCACGAATACTTGAGCTTCCTCGCCACGGCGCCGATCGGGATTCCGGGAATCGTGCTGGCGGTGGGCCTGTTCGTCGCCTACACGCAGGGGCCTCTTCTTCTCTACGGCACGATCTGGATCATGATGCTGGCTTACCTGACCAAGTACATGCCCCTGGCGTTCCAGACGAGCAATTCCTCGCTCATGAACATCCACGTCGAGCTGGAGGAGAGCTGCCGGATCCTCGGCGCCAACCGGATCCAGGTTTTCAAGGACGTGACCATTCCCCTCTTCAAGGTGGGCCTCATCGCCTCCTGGATTCTCGTCTTCATGCCCTCCTTGCGGGAGCTGAGCTCGTCCATCCTCCTCTGGACCTCGGACACGAAGGTGATCTCGGTGGTGATCATCGACTTCTACGAGGAGGCCCTGCTCGGCCCCATCTCGGCGATTGCGGTCGTCCTGCTCCTCATCACCCTGGTCATGGTCTATTTCGGCTTCCGGGTGGTGGGCCGGGACTTCATGAAAGCCTGATCGGAAAAAGGAGAAGGGTTCTTTGGCCACGCTGGATTTAGCGGGACTCCTCAAAATTTTCGGAACCGACGTCCGCGCCGTGGACGAAATCGATCTGAGCATCCCCCACGGCGAGCTCATCTCCCTCCTCGGCCCCTCCGGCTGCGGGAAGACGACCACGCTGCGCCTGGTGGCCGGTTTCATGGATCCCGACGGGGGGGAGATTCGGGTGGACGGCGAGGTGATCTCCCGGCCGGGGAGAATCGAGCCGCCCGAGCGGCGCAACATGAGCATGATCTTCCAGAGCTACGCCATCTGGCCCCACAAGACGGTGGCCCAGAACGTGGCCTACGGCCTCAAGTACCGGAACGTCACCAGGCACGAGGCCGACCAGAAGGTGCACAAGATGCTGTCGGTGGTGAAGATGGACCACCTGGGGGACCGCTATCCGGCCGAGCTCTCGGGCGGCCAGCAGCAGCGGGTGGCGCTCGCGCGCGCCCTCGTGATCGAGCCGAACATCCTCCTGCTCGACGAGCCGCTCTCGAACCTGGACGCGAACCTGCGCGAGGAGATGCGCTTCGAGATCCGCCGCCTCCACGACGAGTTCCACATCACGAGCATCTACGTGACGCACGACCAGGCCGAGGCCATGGTCACGAGCGACCGGATCTGCGTGATGAACCAAGGGAAGATCGAGCAGGTGGGCACCCCCAACGAGATCTACGACGTCCCGCGGACCCGGTTCGTGGCCGAGTTCGTCGGGGTGACGAACAGCATCAAGGGGGCCGTGCCCGAGGCCGGCCTGTTCGTGGCGGGCGGGGGGGTGAAATTCAAGATCGACCCCAACGGAGGCCGCCCCGCCGGCGGGGGAGGGGGGGAGCAGGTCGTCTCCATCCGCCCCCACCGCATCCGCATCCGCTCCGCCGCCGGCCCCCTGGAGGGCGCGGAAGGATTGAACGTCTTCCAGGGCGAGATCGTCCGCGGCTTCTACTTCGGGAGCACGGTGGACTATCTCGTCCGGGTGGGCGGCCTGGCCGAGCCCCTGCGCGTGATCGGCGACCCGGAGGAGTTCTTCCCGGTGGGGGAGAAGGTGCGCGTCCTGGTCGAGCCCAAGGCGGTGGTTCTCCTCCAGACCTCCGAAGGCTGAGGACCCTCCCCGAATGCGCATCGTCATTCCCGACGACGTATTCCGCCTCTACGAAGGCGGTCCGGCCATCGACCGCCTCCGCCGCCTGGGCGAGGTGGCGCACTACACCGAAAACGCGCCCGACCCGGAGGCCCTGCTCGAGCGCCTCGCGGGCTGCGAAGCCATCCTCACCACCCGCTACCAGACCGACTTCAAGTCGACCGACCTGCTCGACCACCTGCCCGGCCTGCGCATCATCTCGGTGATGGGCACCCGGCCCAGGATGATCGACATGAAGCGCGCCCGCGCGCGGAACATCGCCGTGTCTGTCACGCCCGGGGCGAGCAGCCAGTCGGTCGCCGAGCACACCATCGCCCTCATCCTGGGCCTCGCCAAGCGTCTCGCCGCCGTGATTCCGGCCATGCAGGCGGGCGGGTGGCCCCGGAGCTCCGGCGTCGAGCTGGGGGGGAAGACGCTCGGGCTGATGGGCTTCGGCCACATCGGGATGAAGGTGTGCCGGATGGCCCTCGGCCTGGGGATGCGGGTCATCGTCTGGTCGAAGCGGATGACGCCCGAGCGCGCCGAGGCCGAAGGGGCCCGGGCCGCCACGATGGAGGAGTGTCTCGGGGCCGACGTCGTCTCCCTCCACCTCCACGTGAACGAGGAGACGCGCGGCATCATGTCGGCCGGGCGGATCGCCCTGATGAAGCCGGAGGCCTTTCTGGTCAACACCTCCCGGGCGGCGCTGGTGGAGGAGGGCGCCCTCGTCGAGGCCCTGCGTGCGGGGCGCATCGCCGGCTACGGGGCGGACGTCTTCGAGCCCGACGAGCCGCTTCCGGCCGACTCGCCCTACCGCGCCCTGGAGAACACCCTCCTCACCCCCCACTCGGCCTGGGACACCGACGGCACACTCGCGCGGTTCGCCTCCCTGCCGGTGGGGAACATCGAGGCCTTCCTGAGGGGGGAGCCTCAGAACCTGGTGGAGGAGGACGCCTAGCGGCTCTCCTTCTTCCCTTCGCCGCGCAAAAAAAGAACCCACCCCGCGGGGGGTGGGTTATTTTCGTTGAAGGATGCGGAGGCTATTCGATTTTCGCTCCTGCGCCGTTCCGGCCGCCGCCCGCCTCGATGGGCTCGCAGGCGCGCCGGGTGCCGGCCAGGAAATCCTCGATTACCTGGTGGGCGAGGGTGTCGGAGATCTGAATCGGCGGGTGCTTCATGAAATACGCGCTCACCGGGTAGAGCGGCCCCGCCTCGCCGCGGTCGCGGGCCAGCCGAATCAGGCGGATCGCGTCGATGACCACGCCGCCCGAGTTGGGGGAGTCCTCGACCGAAAGGCGCGCCTCGATCTCGAGCGGGACGCCCCCGAAGCCCTCGGCCTCGATCCGAAGAAAGCAGATCTTGTTGTCGTTCTGCCAGGGGACGTAGTCGCTCGGCCCGATGTGGATGTCGTCCTCGGGCAGGGGCTCGGGGAGCTCGCTCTGGACGGCCGAGGTCTTGGAGATCTTCTTCGATTGGAGACGGGAGCGCTCGATCATGTTGAGAAAGTCGGTGTTCCCGCCCGTGTTGAGCTGGTAGGTGCGCTTGACCCGGACGCCGCGGTCTGTGCAGAGCTTGGCCAGCGTGCGGTGGAGGATGGTCGCGCCGAGCTGCGCCTTGATGTCGTCGCCGGCGACCGGGATGCCCGCCTGGGTGAAGCGCTCGGCGAAGGCCGGATCCGAGACGATGAAGACGGGCATGCAGTTGATGAAGGAAACGCCGGTCTGCAGCGCCGCCTCGGCGTAGAAGCGCGCGCCCTCCTCGGAGCCCACCGGAAGATAGTTCAGAAGAATCTCCGCCCCGCTCTCGCGCAGCGACTCGGCCACGTCGACGGGTTCGGCTTCGGCCGGGACGAAGGTGCGCTCGGGGTTGAATTCCGACATGTGGGAGGCCACGCCGTCCATCACGGGGGCCATCTGGACGGTGACGCCGTAGTCGGGCAGGTCCCGCCAAATCTCCTTCGTGCAGTTGGGCGGGGCGAAGACGGCCTCGTGGAGGGGCTTGCCGACTTTCCGCACGTCGATGTCGAAGGCGGCAACCATCTGGACATCCTCCGGGCCGTACCCGGCCAGATCCCGGTGCATCAGGCCCAGCTTCTCGCCGGGATGATGGCGGTAATATTCGATTCCCTGGATGAGGGAGCTGGCGCAGTTGCCGACCCCCGCGATAGCGACTCGAATTGGCGTCATTGTTATATGTCCTCCTTCTTTTTTATGCCGAAGGATCCACTTTTTTATGCCGAAGGATCCAAGAAAAGCGAAAATATATCGAAAACAAGTGCCTGCGATTCTGCAGAGGCCGAAGCGATGCGCGCCAATCAGGGGGAGAGGTGCTGGGAAAACCAGCCCTCGGGCGGCATCGCCTGTAGCAGGAAGAGAAGTATACCGGTTCCGAGGGGGGAAAACAACCGGACGAGAGGGAAAACCGGGAACGGGCAAGAACGGAAATGCCCGCCATTTGGGCGATTTCGCAAGGGGGGCGGCAGGATTCCCTGTGAGATCGGCCGGCCGGGGCCGCCCCGTTGCCATGCTGGGCAGGGACTCCGGAACCCGGTCCGGGGAAGCATCCCGCGGGGCCGGAGGAGGAGGCGCTCGGGGCGATGCGCTCGGAGGAGGGCGCTGCTTGGGCGGATGGAGCGCCGGGCCCGCCCGGAGGGAAAAACCCTGTTGAAATTGGATTTCTCCGCCGGCTCGAGGAAATTCGGCTTGCTTCCGCCTTTCTCCCGTCGGCGCCTTTACACGGGAGGGGAGGATGGGTTTCGGGGCCCGCCTTTCAGGAGGATTCCGAATATGAATAGGTGGGTGAGCCCGCCCATGGCCAGGAGCGCTGCAAAAGGGACGTCCGCGATCGCGCCGAGGAAGAGGACAAACACCCGAAGGTCATGGCGCTTCAGACGGTTGAGCGCATCGTTGGGATATGGGACGCCGTGGCGGAGTTGGTACTCCTTTGTCACATAGCTCGCCAGCAAAAAGCTTCCCCCCGCCAGCATGCCGGCGATCCAGGGCAGGCTTCCCGGGCGCCCCCCCGCGTAGGCGAAGGTGATGGCGACGGCCACGGCCAGGTCGGCATATCGGTCCAGTAAGGTGTCCAGCCAGGCTCCGCGGGCGGAACCGCTCTCCTTCAGGCGGGCGACCTCTCCGTCGCAGCCGTCCAGAATGGAGGCGGCCTGGAGGAGGACCCCTCCCAGAAGATTCGTTGCGTATTCGCCTGCGGCGAGCAGGCCCGCGGAGGCCATGGCGAGAAGGAAGGAGGCCGCCGTGATCTGGTTCGGCGTGATCCCCGTGCGGGCGAGGATAGTGGATAGCCGCACGGAGATCGGACGGTTCAGCCAGGCGGAGACGAACCCGTCCTCTTTCCCCTTGCCCTCCCGGAGAGAGGCGATCAGACGGCGGCTCGCCCGGCGGAGATCCTCGGGAGTGTCCACGTCGAGCCAGGCCTTGCCGGTCACATCCACCGCGCGAACGGCGTCGCGCCCCGCCAGCTCGCTCACCCCGTCCGACAGGGAATGGCGGCCGTGGGAGATGGCGCGCGCCAGTCCTTCGAAGAGAGAGGGGGTGCAGAAAAAAGCGCCCGTGTCGAAGCCGTCCCAGGTCTCCAGGTCCTTGCCGATGGACCGGACGTGGCCGTTACGCAAACTCACTTTCGTTGTATCTTCCGAGTCATAGGGCCGCTCCCGATCCCGGTCGACGGCGAGGCAGATCTCTCCCTCGCGGGGGGGATCCTCCAGGAGGCGCTTGTAGATTTCGGGGGCCAACATATGGTCCGCCATTGTGAGGAGGAAGGGCTCCCCTCCCACCAGGCCCGCCGCGGAGAGTGCGCTGGCCCCGTTGCCGAGGGCCCAATCGTCCGCGACCGCGAAATTCACTTCGAAGCCGCGCCTGCGGGCAATCTCCTCGAAGTGGGCTCGGACCTCTTCCCTCCGGTGGCCGATGACGATCAGGAAGCGCCGCGCGCCCGCCTTGGCGCAATTGCACAGAGTCCGCTCGCCGAGGGACAGACCCAGGAGGAGGGCCATCGATTTTGCGGATCCGCCGCACGCGGCCGCCAGCCGTGTGCCCTCTCCGGCCGCCAGAACCACGACGATTGGGCCTCGCTCCTTCGAATGGTCACTTCTCGCCATGCGACAAAGCCTCCGCGATCTCATGGGCAAGCTCCCGGCTCGCCGCGGCGATGAGACTCATCCGGTGGGTCAGCCCCTCCGCCCGCCCGAGTTCCCGGCCGTCCGGGCCGACAAGGCACCCGCCCGCTTCTTCGAGAATGCGCGCCGCGGCGAAGAAGCTTTCGGGGGTGAGCCGGTCCCGCACGTCGAGGTGGGCGTCGAGAGATCCCTCGGCCACGAGGGAGATGGCGCGTGAGGCGCAGCCGTAGGAGCGCACCCCTCGGGCGCGGGCCATGAGCGCGCCCACATATGGGGGGGGCGCGAAATGGTTCAGTTCGAGTGAGATCAACGCGTCCTCCAGGCGGGACACACCGGAGACTCGCTGGCGGACGCTCCCCCGGCAGGCGCCGCGGCCGCGCGCGGCCAGTAGGGGAGTCTCCTCCTCGATTCCTCCGACGAGGGCCCACTCGATGAGCGAGGGATGGAGAGGCCCCTCCGCCGGAAGGAGGGCCACGCTCACGGCGGACAGGGGAAGCCCCCGGGCCTGATTGTCGGATCCGTCCACCGGATCCAGGATCACCCTCCAGCGGGGCTCGCTCTCACCGGTGTCCACCACACCCGCCTCTTCGGAGAGGATTCGCACGGGTCCGAGTTCCCGAGCGAGGAATTGGCGGGCCCGCTCGTCCGAAATCAGATCGAAGCCGAAGGAGACGTCTCCTTTGGGATTCGTATGCCCGGACGGAGTTCTGCCCCCCTCGGCGACGGCCTTTCTCAGGATGGCGTGGAGGTTGATCAGTATGCGCGCGGTATTCTCTGCTAGGAGGCTGCTTTCCTTCATCTTGATGCCAGTGTGAGGCGCCCCGTTCAGGGGAACGTATCTCGACCCGCGCGCCGTTCGGCGTCCAATAGGACGGTTGCGCGATCTATGGGGGCCACCGGGGGCCTCGAGGGGTGGTCCTCGACCACCGGTTGATAATGGCACTCCGCGCCGGACGTTGCAACACCGGGCGCAAAAGGGGCCGCCGGCTTCTTGGGGGCCTCCGGGGTGAGGTCCAGCCGCTGCCGATGAGAGAGGACGCGGGAGGGGTGTGAGTGGAGGACCCCGAAAGGCGCCTCATGGCCGGGGGAGGGCGCTGGGGCCAATAGGCGGGGCCAGCCGGGACCCGCCGCGGGGAGGACCGAGGGGGGGGGCGCCCCTCGGGCGGGCGGCTCCTCCTCCCGCGGCCCTTTGGCGCTCAGGCGGGGGTGCGCCGAAGCTCCACCATGATGTTTCCGTCGAGCCAGCGGACGTTGTCCGGATCGGGGAAATCCCGCCGCACGTTGGAGGCGAACCGCTCGGCGGCCTCCTCCCGATCATCCGCCGAATAGAGGGAAAATGTGGAGTAGTGCTTCTCCCGGACCTGGGCGAGGAGCCTCTCCAAGCTGGAGACCCGCTGGTACTGGAAGCGCCTGATCTCCTCGACCTCCAGGCCCTCCGTCTCACCCACCCCCCTTTCCATCTCCTCCAGCTCGAACAAGCGGGTTTCCTTCTCGTTGAAACCCGGAAAGCATCTTCCCCAAATGCTCATTTCGTTCTGCTCCGGAAGGCGGGTGTAGATGAACACCCGGCCGCCCGTTGTGAGGAAAGCCTTGGATTTTCGGAGAAATGTCTTGAAGTCAAAGTGGTGGACCGCGTTGAAGGTGAATATGCAGTCGAGCGAACCTTCCTTGATCGAAAGGTCCTCCACCCTCGAGACCAGCGCCTCGAAGCCGGCGAACCCGCTTTCGGCGAGATGCCGCTTCGCCTCCTCCAGCATGTCCGGATTCGCGTCGGCGCACGTCAGGCTCTGGATGGGGAGGCGCTCCATGAGCAGCACGTCGTAGCGGCCGGCTCCGCAGCCGATGTCCAATGCGCGCAGGGGAGAGGGATTGCCGAGCTTTTCCTTGATGTAGAGAATGGGCTCGATGTCGGTGGTCCGGAGATCCCGGTAGGCGTTTGCGATCTGGGAGAAATGGGATTGCATCTCTTCCCGCGCCGTTCCGCCGGTTTCAGATCCCTTCACGCCGTTCTCCCCATGCGCTCCGTCTCCCGCCGCGGCGCGCTCTCCGGGACGCCGCGGCCGGACGCCCTCAAAGCTCTCGCCGGACGTGAAACCGTGGAAACCGGATGCGAAATCCTCCGCCCTTCTCGCACGAGATGGCGGAGGCGCCCCTCGGCCGGAAAAAAAAGACTCCCGCGCAATGAAAATACCCGTTGAGGCGAAAGTATACCCGCCCGGAGGAGGAGGGGCAACCGGCGGGAGCCTCCCCCGGGGCGGGCGCTTTTTGATTCCGTTTCCTGATTTCGGCCGGCTCAGCCCTTCTTCAGGAAGAGTTTGTTGTAGAGCGTGGCGGCGATGACGGCGCCCACGATGGGACCGATCCAGTAGACCAGGTGGTTCACTCCGTCGAATCCCCCGCCGGCGAGCGCGGGGCCGAAGGTGCGCGCCGGGTTCATGGAGGCGCCCGTCAGGGGGCCGCCCATCAGGATGTCGGCCGCGATGGTGAGGCCGATTGCGAAGCCCCCGATGTCGGGCTTGCGCTCGTCCACCGCCGTTCCCCAGATGACGATGACGAGGAAGAAGGTGAGGATGATCTCCACCAGGACCCCCGTCCCGAATCCCACGCCCTCGCCGAGGGCGGGCGTTCCCAGCTTGACCTTCTGCCACACCTCGGCGGCGAATATGGCGCGCAGGAGGAGGCCGGCCAACACGCCCCCGATGAGCTGGCTGATGATGTAGGAGATGCCGGGCCCCACGTTCTGCTTTCCGGTCACCATGAAGCCCACCGTCACCGCCGGGTTGAAATGGCCGCCCGAGACGGCGCCGAGGGAGGAGATCATGACCGAGAGAATCAGGCCGTGGGCCGCGGCGATCCCGATCAGGCCGACCGCCCCCCCCGTCTTGGCGTCCAGGACGATAGAGCCCGCTCCGATGAAGCAATACGCGAAGGCGCCTACTGCTTCGGCCACGCAGGCCCTTCCATCGCTGCTCATGCGCTAGTCTCCTTCGGCAAAGCACGGACGACGGCCTCTATCCCCTCGGGTGGGGGAGCCGGTGGGCCGCTCGGTGATTCGCCATCGCGTCGGCTTGGTGGGTCCGAATCTTCAAATTCGAACAAGCTGTGGCGCAGCAAAGCAAAACGAAGCCCGCTTGCCTGTCCTGGGGATAAAACCTCGTTGCCTGGGAATGGTCGGCCTCCCCCTCCAGCAGGCGCCCCGCGCACGTGATGCACCAACCTTGCAGACAGGTGGCGGGGAGGGGGCAGCCCACCTCTTTGGCCGCATCCAAAATGAATTCATCCCGTTCGGCTTGGAAGCGGACCGCCCCCTCCGGGGTCAATAGCTCGACCCGGTAACCCATTCCACCAGGGAGCTTCGGCCTACGGATTGTAGAAGGGCCGGTTCTTGCTGTAAGGCGACTCGCCCGGCGTGCCGCGGCGGAAATGCCCGGAAGGGCGAATCACGCCGTCCCTCTCCTTGCTCAGGAGTTCGATGAACCAAGCCTCGTGTTCGATCTCCTCGTTGAGAATCCGTGTGGCCATGTCGTAGGTCCGCGGGTCCTTGCCGAAGGTGATGTCGCAAACTTCGTTCCACGTCCGAATGGCGCACCTCTCCGCTTCGAGAAGCACCGTGAGGATGTTGACGGCGGTGGGCTCGTCCGGCAGAAAGGCGTCCGGACAACCTGCAATGTCCGCGAAGTCGCGGAAATCCCGGGGAATTCCCCCGCCCAGCTCGTAGATCCGAGGGGTGATCAACTCGAAATGGGCCCGATCCTCCAGCCTCGCATCCTCGCAGATTTCCTTGTAGTCCTCGTGTCCGCCCAGGTGCATCAAGAGGATTGTGTAGTAGTACTGAGATCAGGCAAGGTCGAAGCGGTCGAGATTCATGACCTTGTCCCACGCAGCCACGAAGTCACGCACAAACGCCTGCTGCGAGTCGTCACATGCGTAGACTTCCGCGACGGCTCGGAGCTGGGAG
>JAZGDQ010000522.1:0-3432 GCA_036477985.1 bacterium | reverse complement strand
GGGCGGCACGGTGTTGACGGGCCTCGTCGGGATTCCCCTCCTGTGGGCGGGCCTTCGGCTCGGCGCAATGGTCCACCGGCGCCTGCCGCCCCGGGCCTTCAACCTGGCCATCCTCTCCATCGCCCTCGCCGGCTCGATCCGCCTCCTCATGGGCGGGGGGGGATAGGGGCCGGAAGGCCCGATTTGCCCCGCCCGCCCGGGTGTGCCCTAATGAGGGCAGCCCCGGATCGCGCCGATAATCGCCGGGGGCGCCGCCGCGCCCCGCCCGGCGGGAGAATCGGAGATGCCCACCGCCCAGAGCGCCCCATCGGGGAGCGCCGCGCTCGCCATGACCGCCGGGATGGTGGACTGCGACATCCACCACGCCGTCTCCTCCATCCGCGACCTGTTTCCCCACCTGCCCGACACCTGGCGCGCCTACATCGAGGAGACCGGCTTCTCGCGCCTGCCCAACGTCCCCTACCCCAAGACCGGGGGAGGGGGGATGCGCAAGGACGCCCACCCGGCGGGCGGGGGCGGGCCGGGCACTGACCTGGGCCTCCTCCAGGAGCAGGTGCTCGACGCCTACGGGGTGAGCTTCGGCATCCTCAACGGGACCTTCTACAACGTCTCCTTCATGGCGATCCCCGAGTTCGGGGCGGCCCTCGCCTCGGCCTTCAACGACTGGACCATCGAGAACTGGCTCGCCCGGGACGCGCGCCTGCGCGGGGTCGTCACGGTGGCGGCCCAGGACGCCGAGCTGGCCGCGCGCGAGATCGAGCGCGTGGGGGGCCGGCCCGACATGGTGCAGGTCCTCCTCCCGGCCGGGGCGCACGCCCCCTACGGCCAGCGGCGCTACCACCCGATCTACGCCGCGGCCGAGGCGCTCGATCTGCCCATCGGCATCCACTTCGGGGGAACGGGGGTGGGGACGGGCCCGCCGCCCACCGCCTCGGGCTGGCCCACCTACTACATCGAGTGGCACACGGCGATGTCCCAGGCCTTCATGACCCACGCGATGAGCCTGATCTGCGAGGGCGTCTTCGAGCTCTTCCCGCGCCTCAAGGTGGTCCTCATCGAGGCGGGCGTCTCCTGGGTGCCCGGCCTCCTCTGGCGGCTCGACAAGAACTACAAGGGGCTGCGCGCCGAGGTGCCCTGGCTGCGGCGCCTGCCGAGCGAGTATTTCTTCGAGCACTTCCGGATCACGACCCAGCCGGTGGAGGAGCCGGCCGAGGAGCGCCACCTCCTCCAGATGTTCGAGATGGTCCGGGCCGAGGAGACCCTGCTCTTCGCCACCGACTACCCGCACTGGGACTTCGACTCCCCCGTCCAGGCGCTTCCCTACAGGCTCGACCCCGCCCTGCGGCGGCGCATCCTCTCCGAAAACGCGCGCGCGCTCTACGGCTTCGGCGCCGGGGAGTGATCTCCCCTCGTCGGGGTGTGAGCCCCCCCGCCGGGGTGAGCTCCCCCCATCGGGGGAGCTCCATTTGAGGCGGCGCGGAGATGGGTTTAGAATCCTCCCCTGACGGAATCATCTCCCTCACAGACTCTTTTTCTGGATCGGACGAATGGAGAAGCTCGACTACAAGGCCCTCGGCTTCCGCTCGGGCCTCGAGGTGCACTACCAGCTCCTGACCGAGCGCAAGCTGTTCTGCCGCTGCCCGGCCGGGCGCTACTCGGACGCCTGGGACGCCGAGATTCTGCGCCACATGCGGCCCACCCTCTCCGAGCTGGGCGAGTACGACGGCACCGCCCTCATGGAGTTCAAGACGCGCAAGGAGGTGGTCTACCGGATCGACAACGAGACGGTGTGCACCTACGAGATGGACGACACGCCCCCCTTCCCGCCCGACCCCGAGGTGATCGACATCATGCTCGAGGTGGCGCTCCTCCTGCGGTGCAGCGTCGTGGGGGAGATCCACCTCACCCGCAAGCAGTACCTGGACGGGAGCATCCCGACCGGCTTCCAGCGCACCGCCATCGTCGGGGTCGAGGGGCGGATCCCCCTCCTCGAGGGCGAGGTCGGGGTCGTCCAGGTGAGCTTCGAGGAGGACTCCTGCCGCGAGGTGCGCGACGAGGGGCACCGGATCACCTTCCGGGCCGACCGCCTCGGCATGCCCCTCCTCGAAGTGGTGACCTATCCCGCGATGCGGAGCCCCGAGGAGGTGGCGCGGGTGGGGCGGCGCATCGGCCAGATTCTCCGCTCGACGGGGAAGGTGCGGCGCGGGCTCGGCTCGGTGCGCCAGGACGTGAACGTGAGCATCGAGGGCGCCCCCCGGATCGAGATCAAGGGGGTGCCGCGGATTCAGGCCTTCGAGCGCCTGACCCGCAACGAGGCCCTGCGCCAGCGGGGGCTGCTCGAGATTCGGGAGGAGCTGAAGCGGAGGGGGATAAGCGCGGATGACGTCGCCGTGCAGACGGCCCCCCTGCCCGACGCCGCCCTCGCGCGCCCCATCCTCCGGGAGGCGCGCGGATCGGGCGGCGAGGTCTGGGCCGTCCGCGTGCCCGGCTTCGGCGGGATCATGCCCTGGCCCCTGCAAGAAGGCGCCCGCGGCGAGTCCGTTCCCTTCCTTCGGGAGGTGGCCGGGCGGGTGCGGGTGATCGCCTGCCTCGACGCGCCCCCGGTTCTCTTCTGCCGGGACGCCGCCGACCCGCGCCATCCGGAGCGCCTGAGCGATGGGGAGTGGGCGGCGGCGGCGGAGGCAACCGGGGCCGCCGTCACGGTTGGGGCCGGCGCCGCCGCCGGGGAGGGGGACGCCCTCCTCGTCGTCTGGGGGCCGGAGAGCGACCTTGAGACCGCCGCCCGGGAGATCGAGATCCGCTGCCGGGAGGCGGCCGAGGAGATCCCCCGCGAGACGCGCCAGGCGCTGAGGGACGGGACGACCGACTTCGAGCGGATCCTCCCCGGGCCCGACCGCATGTACCCCGACACCGACCTTCCCCTCATCCCCATCGAGGAGGCGCGCGTCGAGCGAATCGAGGCGGCCCTCCCCGAGCCGCCCTGGGAGCGGGAGTCGCGCTACCGCGCCTGGGGCCTGCCGCCCGACGTGGCCGATTCCCTCGCCTTCGCCCCCGGGGCGGGTCTCCTGGACCGGATCGTGTCCGAGGCGAGCGCGCCCCCCCTCCTGGCGGGGACGGCGCTCGTTCACGGCGCCAAGGCGCTGGCGCGGAAGGGAGTGGACCCGAAGGCGCTGGACGCGGATCGCTGGGTCGCCCTCTTCCGGGCCTATCAGGCCGGGCGCTTCGGGCGCGAGGCAATTCCGAAACTCCTGGAGCCGCTCGCGCGCGATCCCGACCTGGCGGTGGAGGCGGCGCTGGACCTTGCCGGGCTCTCTCCGCTGGCGGACGCGGAGTTGGAGCGGATTGTGGCCGAGGCCGTCTCCGCCCACGGGGGCGATCCCATGCACACCCCGACGGAGGAGAACCGCCGCAAGCGCCTCATGGGGCACGTCA
>JAZGDQ010000521.1:0-2492 GCA_036477985.1 bacterium | reverse complement strand
GTCCTTCGCGCCCTGGACGGCCAGAATCACAGCCTCGCGCAGCACAGGGGGAAGGTGGTCCTCCTCAATTTCTGGGCCACCTGGTGCCCCCCCTGCGTGCGCGAGATGCCGGGGATGCAGCGCCTCTACGATCAGTACCACGCGCGGGGCTTCGACATCGTGGCCGTCTCTCTCGATCAGGGAAACCCGGACGCGGTGCGTGATTTCGTCCAGAAGCTGAATCTCACCTATCCGATCGTCCTGGATCCGGAGCACAAGGTGAAGCAGGACTACCGGGTGCGCGCCCTCCCGGCGACCTATCTGATCGACCGCGCGGGCCGCGTCATCGCCTGGGGGATGGGCGCGCGCGAGTGGGACGGGGAGGCGGCGGGCAATCTGATCGCCCACCTTCTCGAGGGAAAGGGCTGATCGTTCGGGGCGGGGCGCGCCCGGCGCGCGCCGGGGGAGGAGAGAAGATGCCGGCCACGCGGCCGGGTGAGACAGCGGAAGAAGCCCTGGCGGCGGGGGACGCCCCTGCGGCGGACGGGTCTTCGGACGGGGGGGGCCGCGCCCGGCGCCAGGCCCTGGCCTTCATCCTCGTCCCCCTTCTTTTCACCCTCATCTGGGCCGGCGCGGTGCGCCTCACGCGCGAGCCCCTGGTCCGGGAAGATCTCCCCCGGGTGGCCAAGGGGCTTCCCGCCCCGGACTTCACCTTCCCCCTCCTCGGCGGGGGAGCCTCCTCGCTCTCCGAGCACCGCGGCAAGGTGGTGGCCATCAACATCTGGGCCACCTGGTGCCCTCCCTGCATCGAGGAGATGCCCTCCCTCCAGAACCTTTATGTTGAGATGAAGCGGCGGGGCCGGCCCTTCGAAATCCTGGCCGTCAGCATCGACGCCCTCGGAGGGGACCCAGTTGAAAAATGGGTGGAGCGCTTCGGCCTGACCTTTCCGATTCTCCTCGACCCGCGGGGCAAGATCAAGAAACTCTACCGCACGACCGGCGTCCCCGAGACCTTCATCATCGATCCCAAGGGACGCCTGGTGGAGAAGGTGATCGGCGCCCGCAAGTGGGACTCCCCTGAGATATCCGCCTTCATCGAGCAAATCCTCCAGCTTGACGCCGCCGAGAAGACCGGCTCCTGAGACCCGCCCGGGCCGACCGGGCCGCGCGCGCTCCCCCCTCGCTCAGATCTCGAAGCCCAGCTCCAACTCCCCGTTCAGGCGGCGCATCTGCTCCAGGACGGGCGGCGTGATGGGCACGCCGAGGCGGCGGTTCTCCTCTTCGGCGATGGCCTCCGGCTCCCCGTGGATGTAGATGCGGTCCCGGCCGGGCTCCTTCTCCGAGCCGCGGATGAGGGCGAAGGTCTTGGCCATGTGGGCGAAGACGAGGGCCGGCTCGCGGAATCCCTCCACCTTGAGGGCGCCGAAGAAATGGCCCGTCGCGGGGGGGGCCTCCCCCGCGGCCCCCGCGATGCGCGCCTCGATGTCCGAGCCCGAGAGGACGCTGCACAGGAGCTCGACCATGAGGGAGAGGCCGTAGCCCTTGTGACCCCCCGCCTCGTCGCCCTCACCGCCCAGCGGGAGGAGGGGGACGCCGTGGGTGAGGATGTCCCGATCGTCGAGGGTGGGCGGCCCCGAGAAGCTCGACACCCATCCCTTGGGGATCTCGCGCCCCTCGCGCAGGGCCGTCTCGATCTTCCCCACCGCCACCGTCGAGGTCGCCATGTCGAGGTGGAAGTCGTGCCCGTCCGGCCCGCCCGGTATCGCGACGCTGAAGGGGTTTGTGCCGAAGAGGGCGGAGAGGCCGAAGGTGGGCGAGACGCGGCGGCCGCCGTTCGTCATGGAGAAGCCGATGAAGCCGCGCTTCATGGCCTTTTGGGCCCAGTAGCCGGCGTAGCCGAAGTGGCTGCTGTCGCGGACGGCGACGAAGCCCGTCCCGTGGGCCTCGGCGCGCGAGAGGGCCTCCTCCATCCCGCGGTTGGCGGCCACCGTGCCGAGCGCGTTGTCGGCGTTGAGGACCCCGGTCGTGTCGCTCCCCGCCTGGAAGGTCATCCGCGGGTTTTTGTTGATCACCCCCCGCTGGAGGCGGACGAGGAAGTAGGGCAGCCGCGCCGCGCCGTGGCTCCGGATCCCTCGCATGTCGGCGCTGAGGAGGACCTCGGCCGTGAGGCGCGCGTCGGCCTCGGGCGCCCCGGCGGCGCGGAAGGCGGCGGTGTTGAACGCCAGAACGACCTCGGGGGGGAATCGGACGGTGCCCTCGGGCAGGGGGGTGGACTCGACCATGCGTCTCTCCTTGCAGCGTGCGTTGGGCGTTGACGAAGACGCCATCTTACCCCCGGAGCGCCCGCCTGAAAACGCGCCGCCGCCTTGCCGCCCCGACGGCGCTTTGGGAGAATGCGTGGCCGTCCGCTGGCCGGCGATCCCGTTCATCCTGCGTTCGGAGAGGCGTTCATGGTCCGCATCGCGGTCATCCGCGGGGACGGCATCGGCAACGAGGTCGTCCCCGAGGCCGAG
>JAZGDQ010000520.1:0-2670 GCA_036477985.1 bacterium | reverse complement strand
CCAGAAGGTACGGATCTCCTCTTCTGAGGCGTCCTGTCCTAGAGGTTGGATTTTTTGCACGATGCCAGTGTCCATTTTTCTCTCAGGAATAACGAATTCGAGGGTCGAGCCAGGCGTAGAGCAAATCGATGAGCAAATTTAGGGTCAGAAATACCGTTGAGAGGATGAAAACGATTGCCTGCACCGTGGGGTAGTCCCGGTTGTTCACAGACGTGATGAGGCCCTGCCCCATGCCCGGAATCTGGAAGATGATCTCCATGACGACGATGCCCCCCAGCAGGCGCCCCACCCACCAGCCGGTGAAGGTCACGACGGGCAGCAGGGCGTTCTTAAGCGCGTGGCGTAAGATCACGATCTGCTCGATCAGGCCCTTCGACCGCGCCGTCCGGACGTAGTCCTCCCGGATCACCTCGAGGAGCTGGCTGCGCGTCAGGCGGGCGATGGGCGCGCTGATGTAGAAGGCCTGAGCGAGGGCGGGCCAGATGATCTTTTTCAGATTTTCCGCCGGGTCCTCCCAGATGCTCATATACTCGAGGGGGGGGAGCCAATGGAAAAAGCGCACGAGGAAGTAGAGCATGAGGATGCCCGAGAAGAAAATCGGGATGCTCAGGCCGCTGATGCTGAGCATTCGGCAGATATAGTCCGGCCAGCGGTCCTGTTTTACGGCGGAGACCACCCCCAGGGGCACCGCCCAGAGCGTGGCCAAAATGAGCGTCAGGATGGCCAGCTCCATCGTCCGAGGAAACCACTCGGCCAGCATCTCCCATACAGGGCGGCTTTCGATGTAGGAGTAGCCGAAATCCCCGCGAACCGCACCCTTCATCCATTTGACGAACTGCACGGCGATGGGCTTGTCGGTGCCGAGCTCCTTTCGAATCTTGGCGATCTCGGCCTGGGCCACTTTGTGCTCCTCAGAGCCCGCGTCGTACACGAGAATTTCGGCGTAGTCGCCGGGGACCATGCGCATCAGGACGAAGATGACGATGCACACACCCAACAGGGAGGGGATGAACATCAAGAGTCTGCGAATGATGTAGTCGCGCTTTGTATCGTCCGGATGCGTTGAGGATGGCCCGCGGGCGGGGCACCCGCCCGCGGGCCCGGCTTGGACCTATTTATCGAGCCAGACTTTCTGGAAGGTGTTGTTGTCGTACACCGTGGTCGCCTGCTTGTAGTTCTTCAGCTTCTTATCCTCGAAGAAGTATCCTTCGATCCAGGTCATAATGATCATCGGGTGATCGTCCTGGGCGATGATGTAGCGCTGGAGGTCATGGTAGATCTTCTTCCGCTTGGCGGTGTCGGCCTCGCGCAGTCCCTTGGCGATCATGGCGTCCATCTTGGGGTCCTTCCAGCGCGCGTAGTTCCGCCCCCCGTCCGTGGAGTACATGAGGGCGAAGAACCCGTGCGGGTCGGACATGATCATCGCCGTGTCCTGGGAGCCGATCACGGTGAAGTTGCCGCGGCCCCAGTTGCGGAAACCGACGGCGCTCTCGTAGGTCTTGAATTTGACCTTGAAGCCGACCTTGCGCAGCTGCTGGATGGCGAGCTGGCTGCGGTCGGCGTAGTTCGCCACGGCGCGGGTGGCGACCTCGATCGTCACGCCGTTCGGGTAGTGCTTCTTGACGAGGCGCTTGGCCTCGGCGACGTCTTTCGCCCGGTTGGCGGGGTTGCACCCGGGCGCATTCAGCACCTCTGCCCTCGGGAGGACCCAGTCGCCATAGAGGGTCCTGTCGAGGAGCTCACAGGCGGATCCCGCGCCCTCGAACACCTTGTCGATGATCTGCTGGCGATCGATGGCCAGCCGGACAGCCTTGCGGATGTCGGGGTTGTCGAAGGGCTTGCGCTTGGGGTTCATGTAGAAGGCATAAACGGTGTTGATCGGCCAGGTGTAGGTTTTGATCTCTTTCCCGCGGGCATTTTTCAGCTCATCCGCCATCGACTTCGACATGGGGGGCCAAGTGTCCCAGAGCATGACGCGGCCCGCCTTGGCGGCGGCGAGCTGGGTGGCTTTGCCCCTGAGGATGTACTGCTTCACGCCGTCCACGTAGGGAATGCCCTTGATGAAATAGTCGGGGTTCCGCACCCATTCAACGACGCTTCCACGGCGGTAGCGCTTGAACTTGAAGGGCCCCGTACCGATGATGCTCTTCGCCTTCTTGAAGTCGCCGTCTCGCTTCGCGATGTGCTCGGGCAGAATCACGCACCACGCCGAGCCCACCGAAGGGATGAAGGTACCGGCTGTGTGCTTGAGGGTGAACTTCACGGTGTGGTCGTCCAGGGCCTCGATGTTCTTGAGCAGCGGCCGCATCAGCGTTCCGCAGCGGGGGCTGCGGAAGCCCTTTTTCGTCACCCGCTTGAAGGAGAAAACGACGTCCTTCGCGGTGAAGGGTTTGCCGTCGTGCCACTTCACACCCTTGCGGAGCTTGAAGGTGAAGACCGTTTTCCCAGCGGAGGCGGTATAGCTCGTTGCCAGATCGGGAATGATCTTACCGGGGTTCAGCGGATCGTGCTGGAGCAGGCCGCTGTAGACGCCCGCGACCGCCTGCTGGACCGAAAGGGGCGATTCGGCGTGGACGTCGAGCCGCGTGGGGTCGCCATAGATGAACCAGTTGACCACGCCGCCCCGCTTGGGCGCAGCCGAAGCCGATGAGAGTGCCAGCGCCAGTGCGG
>JAZGDQ010000052.1:0-7945 GCA_036477985.1 bacterium | reverse complement strand
GGGGTCTTGGTCGAGTTGACGTTTGCCAGATTGGTGGAGAGCAGATTCATGCGGACCCGCTGGGCCTGAAGCCCTGAGGCGCTGATCTGCATCGCCTGGAAGAGGTCCATGCCTATCGTCCTCCCTCGGAGACGGCGAACTTGAGGCCCGCCAGGAGGCGGGCCAGGATATCGGCTTCGGTCTGGTAGAGGAGACTGTTCTCGCCGAGCTTGCCCATCTGGGTGTCAATCGAGACGGTGTTGCCGTCGAAGGAGCCGAAGGGCGGCTCGATGGGGACGACGCGGGGGGCTGAGGTGAGAATCTCGAGGGGGCTGCCCCCCTCCAGGTGCTTCGGGCTCGTGCGGACCATGTTGAGCCCGGGCCGGGTCGAGATGGCGCCCTTGAGGACGGTCTCGAAGTCGATGTCCTTGGCCTTGAAGCCCGGCGTCTCGACGTTGGCGATATTCGCCGTGATCATGCTGTGGCGTATCGCCCGAAAGTCCAGCGAGCGCTGGTAGGCGAACATGGTGTCGCCGAACAGCTTGGGTCCAGGCATGTCCGATCTCCCCTCAGTTGGTCCCCATAGCTCCGGGAACGGCAATATGACTCATGGGGGAAGAAGCAACAACTATACCAAGACGGAATCCATACGGGGGGAATTCTCAAAAGTGCAATTTTTTCAATGAGAATTACGGAATCGCCAAGAACCGATATCAAGATCTTTCGTCAATTATCTCTCAACTTCCCGCCCTTTCCGTGTCAGGAGATTGACTCCGCCGGCGGGCGTTCGGCCCTCATCCGCGGGGGGCGACAGCGGCTCCGGCCGGCCCCCGCAAAGGCCCGCCCGGCCTTTTGCGCCCGCCCTGCGGCCTCCTCCGTCGAGCCCCGCCCTCCTCCGTCCAACGGAGGGTCAGTCGCCGGGGGAGGCCTCCGATTCGTACTCCTTCAGCTTGTTGCGCAGGGTGCGGATGCTGATGCCGAGCATATCGGCCGCCCGTGCGCGGTTCTCGCTCACCTTTTTCATGGTGGAGAGGATGAGGCGGCGCTCCATTTCGTGGACCGTGTGACCCGCCAGGGCGTCCGCCCCAGCCTCGGGCGCGGGCGCGGCCCCCGGGCCCTGGACGGGCGCCTCCTCCAGGAGGAGATGTTCCACGAGCAACTCGGGCCCGTCCGCGAGGACGACGGCGCGCTCGATGGCGTTCTCCAGCTCCCGCACGTTGCCCCTCCAAGCGAGTCGCCCCAAAGTCTCATAAACTTCTTTCGATATCGAATGTATATTATTGTTACTTATAGCGTTATACTTTTTTATAAAATGCTCGACCAGGACGGGTATGTCCTCCGGGCGATCGCGAAGGGGGGGGACGTTCAGGGGGATGACGTTGAGGCGGTAGTAGAGATCCTCGCGGAACTTGCCCTCCTCGATGTAGCTGAGAATCCGGCGGTTCGTGGTGGCGACCACCCGGACGTCGACCGCCACCGGCTCCTTCCCGCCGAGGCGGTCGATGGTCTTCTCCTGGAGCACCCGCAGGAGCTTGGCCTGGAGGTGGACGTCCATCTCGGCGATCTCGTCCAGGAGGAGCGTCCCCCCCTGGGCCTGCTCGAACTTGCCCACCCGGCGGGAGACGGCCCCGGTGAAGGCACCCTTCTCGTGGCCGAACATCTCGCTCTCCAGGAGGGACTCGGGCAGGGCCGCGCAGTTGACGGCCACGAAGGGCTTCTCCTTGCGCGGGCTCTTGGCGTGGATGAAGCGGGCGAGCATCTCCTTTCCCGTCCCGCTCTCCCCCTGGATGAGGACCGAGGAGACGCCGCTCGAGGCCCGCTCGGCGATGGAGATGACGCGCTGGAAGCCGGGGTCCTGGGTGATGATCTCCCAGGGGTCGAGCCCCTCCTCCCCGGCCGCGGCGGAGGGGGAGGCGGGCGCTGAAGGGGCCGCGGGCGAGGCGCCGAAGACCTGCTCCATGAGGAGTCCCAGCTTCTCGATCTCCACCGGGCGGAGGAGGTAGTCCCAGGCCCCCTCCTTGACGGCATCGACGGCGAAGGAGGTCGAGGGGGAGGAGGCCGTCATCACCACCCTTCCTTCGGGCTGGCGGGAGACGAGCTTGCGGAGGAGGTCCAACGCGTCGTAGCGGGCGGAGTCGGCGTCCAGGAAAGTGAGGCGCACCCCCCCGGGCTCGGCCGAGGAGATGACCTGCACCGCGTTCTGGAGGCGAAGCGGCGCATGCCCCTTCTCGCGGATGCAGGCCTCCATCTCGGCCGGAAACACGGATTCGGCGCCGACCAGAAGGACTTCCGCCAAAGCGTTTCCCTTTCACGAGCCCGGTGCGGAGAAAACGTCCAGAGAGCGGAGGGTCAGTTCCTCGCCTTCTCACGGAGGAGCTCTTCCACCTTCGCGCGGTTTTGCCGATCCCAGTCCAGGCTCTTCTCCCGGCTCTGGCTCACATCCTTCCAGAAGGGATCCGAGACGCTCTCCGCGAGGGGCCTGGCCGGCCGGGTGACGCGGCCGGCGAGGCGAAGCTCATCCTGGATGCGGGCGATCCGGTGATAGGCCCACCCCGACTGGGGGCTCTCGGGGAACAGCTGCAGCGCCCGCCGGTAGGAGAGGAGAGAGCTCACCCACCTCCGCCCCTCGAAGAGGATGTCGCCCAGCCGGTAAGTCGCCTGCTCGAGGGAGAAGGGCTTGAGCCGCCCCGGCATCTTCGGGTAAAGGTCGATGGCCTTGCGCAGGGCCTCCACCCCCCCGTCGTAGCGCCCGATCGCAGCGCTCGCCTCGGCGAGGAGGAAGAGCGAGCGGCCGCGCGTCTCAAGGTCCAGCTCCCCGTCGAGGGCGCTGGAGAGATAGGCGACCGAATCGCGCGCGCGCACCTCTAACCAGGCGATCTCCCCCAGAAGAGCGCTGATGGAGGGCATCCACCGGCTCCTCGGGAACCGCTTGGCGAATCGAAGGCCCAGGGACTTCGCCTTCAACCGCTCGCCCAGGAGGAGATTGCTCTGCGTCAGGCGGAACATGACCTCCTCGCCCACGGCGAGGACGCCCTCGGGCTCGTCCATGATCTCCCCGAGCACCTTGATCGCCTGGGGATACAGACCCATCCGCATGTAGCTCTCCCCCACCTGGAGCATCACCTTGTAGGGCTTGGCCAAGCGGCTCACCTGCAGGGGAACGCGCGAGCGGAAGTCGGCGTAGGTCTGCACCGCCCGCAGGAACTGGCGCCGCTGGAAGTGGCGGTTCACCTTGCCGAAGAAGGCGTGGGCCAGGATAAGGTGGGCGTTGTTCTTGAGCGGGCTTGCGGGGTAGGCCTTCAGGAATTCCTGGACGGTGTCGGCCGTTTTCCGTATAAACCCCTTTTTGAGGTGATAGGTGGCGATTCGAAGATAGGCGACCTCGGCGAGGCGGCTGGCGGGCGCCTTTTTGATGACCTTGCGGTAGGTCTCGAGCGGATTCTGGAAGGGCTCGAAGCCGAAGACCACGCCCTTGGGAATTTTCTCCTTCCCCTCGACGCCCATGTCCGCCATCCGGATGAGGGAGATGAGGGCGCCCTCGGTCCGCGGATGCTCCTGTGTCACCCGGAAGTAAACGCTCAAGGCGTCCCGCCTTCTTCCCGCCTCCAGGTAGATGTCGCCCAGCCGCGCCAGCGCCCGGTGGACCGAGTCGCTCTTCGGGAAGATATTGATCATCCGCAGGTAGACCTTCCCGGCCTCGGAGAAGCGCCGCACCTGGAACAGGGTCTCGGCGTAGCTGAAGAGAAGCTGGGGGCGGAGGTTGACGAAATCGGGCCAGCGCTTCAAGCCGGTCTCGAAGCGTTTGAGAGCGCCACGGTAGAGCTGCTGCTGGAAGAAGGCGGTGGCCACCCCGAAGAAGGCCTCCTTCTCGGAGGGCGTCCCCTTGTATTTGTCCAGCACCTTGTTGAACTCGACGATGGCGTTGCGCGGGTCGTTCAGCTGGACGTAGCGCTTGGCGACCTCGAGCTGCGCCCGCGGGGCTTGGGGGCTCAAGGGCGCCTTCTCGAGAAGGGTGCGGTAGGCCACCTGCGCCTCGGCCGGTTTCGACTGGGCCTGGTAGGACTGGGCGAGGCGGAAATAGCTCGAGGGCATCTGGGGGGCGTCCGGATACAGGGAGAGGGCGAGGAGGTACATCTCCGTCGAGCTCGTGTAGGCGGCCGCCACCCCCGTCTTGGCGATGAAGAAGTGGGCGTCGGCCAGGAGGTAGACCGCCCGCTGGTGGGAGGAGTGATTGGAGAACTCCTTGACGAAGCGCTGGAGGAGGGGGAGGGAGCGGGCGTAGAGCCCCCGCTGGTGGAAGCGGAGCGCCACGCGGAAGAGGAGCATGGGCCGGCCCTTGAACGGATCCCGCTGGCCCGCGGCGCCGGCTTTCTTCGCGGCGCCCGCCTCGGCCCGGGCGGCGGGGAAGCCGGCGAGCAGAGCGAGGGCGAGGAGGAGGGCGAGCGAGCGCCGCCTCCCGGTCCCGGCTCTCCGGGATCGAATCCGGCTCGGCTCCATATTGAGCCTCATCGCCACAACGCCCTCTCTCCGTCCGGGCGTCCCGGGCGGCCGACGGCTCCGGGGGCCGCACACGCCGGGCGCGCCCCCTCGCCGCCTCCTTCGCGCGGATGGATCCTCCCGCCCTCCGCCTCGGCGCTCAACCCATTTTACCCCCATCGAGGTTCTTTTTCTTCATTTTCTCGACCAAGGTGGTGCGGTTGAGGCCAAGGAGCTGCGCGGCCCGGTTCTTGACGCCCTTGGATTTCTCCAACGCCTTTTCAATCAATCTCTTCTCAATATCATCAATATATGACTTCATGTCGATGCCCTCCTCCGGAAGCTCGACATTCGGCCCCCTCCTGGCGGCGGGAGCGGCCGGGGACTGGGCCTTGAAACGGTCGGGCAAATCCTCCACGCGAAGCTCGGGCGCCTCGGCCAATATGGCCATCCGCTCGAAGAGATTCTCCAGCTCCCGGACGTTTCCGGGCCAGGCGTAGGCCTGGAGGGCGGCGAGGGCGCTCGGGTGGACGGTCTCCAACTGAGTTAATCCTTTCTCTCGGAACTTCATGATAAACATATCAATTAAAATGGGTATATCGTCTTTTCTTTCGCGGAGCGGAGGGAGGTGCACCGGGATCACGTTGAGGCGGTAAAACAGGTCTTCGCGGAAGACCTTGGCCGAGACGGCCAGCTCCAGGTCCTGGTTCGTGGCCGTGACCACCCGCACGTCGATGCGGTAGGTCTTCCCGCCCCCCACGCGCACGAATTCGCGCTCCTGGAGCACGCGGAGGAGCTTGACCTGGAGCTTGGGGCTCATCTCCCCTATCTCGTCCAGGAACAGGGTGCCCCCGTCGGCCATCTGGAAGCGCCCCTCCCGGGCCGTGGTCGCCCCGGTGAAGGCGCCCTTTTCGTGGCCGAAGAGCTCGCTCTCGAGCAACTCCTCAGGTATTGCACCGCAATTGATTGGAATTAAAGATTTATTCGCCCTATTGCTCAACTTGTGGATGGCCCGGCAGACGAGCTCCTTCCCGGTTCCGCTCTCCCCCGTGATGAGGATCGTGCTCGAGGTGCCGCTCACCTTGCCGATGAGGTCAAACACCCGGTGCATCTCGGGGCTGCGCCCCAGGATTCCGTGAAACCCGTTCTTCTCCTCCATCTGGGCCGGGTCGGGCCGGCCGGCGAAATCCACCAGGAACCGGGTGATCTTCTCCGGAACGGGATCCTTCGGGTCGGCCCATGCATGGTAGTCGCTCGCCCCCGCCTTCACGGCGAGGACGATGCGATCCAGGTCCTTGCCGTCCGAGCTGCAGATGATGGGCAGCGTCGGCCGGGTGATGCGAAGGACCTGAATCTCCTCCAACAGGACTTGGAACTTACGCTCCCCCGCGTGTCCCCCCGAGAGGTGGAAGAAGAGGACATCCGCTCTCCTGGCCGGGCGGGAGGCGGGCTCGAGCCTGTCGGCGCACTCGACCCCGAAGCCCTCGCCCCGCAGCTTCTCCTGGAGCGCATCGGCGAATTCGGGGGCGAAACCGCATAAGAACGCTTTATTGACGCTCACGAGGTCCCCAAAATTCAAATTTCCGGACACCCATCACCATTATTTTGACGCATGAACATCTCATCACAAAACCGATCCCGTGTCAAATATTTTTCCATCCCGCCGTGAGACTGCTCCATAATCGTCAAAATATCAACGTTTTTCATGTAAAATAAATTTGACGCCTCCGGCCGGGCGTCAACTCCCCCGCCTCGGCCCAGCCATCCCGCCGGAGGGCGCCCCGCCCGGGGGGGGCAGGCCGCCAGCCCCTCTTCCATTCCCTCCTCCATCAAGGCCCCGCCTCCTCCGTCCAGCCCCCGCCGCCTCCGGCCAGCTCACGCCCCCCCCTCGCCTCGGCCTCGATTCGGGGCCCGCGACCATCCCGCAGGCGGCGGGCCCCGGGGGCCGGGAGGGCGCCCTCCCTCCGGGGCCGCATCGCCCCCGTTTTGTCTTGACACTCCCATGGGAGGTTGCTAGGTTCCCGCCTCGTGAGTTTCGCCGCGGGATCGGGAGGATCAGAAAGGATCAGCGCATGTCCTCTCTTCCCCCCCCAAGGGAGCCCGCGCCCCCTCATCCGGGTCCGGGGCCCAAAAAAAAAGAAAAGTTCCGCGAGGGGGTGCGGCAGCTCAACGCCGCCTCCCTGGGATGGAACTTCGTTACCGCCCCCCTCGTCGGGGGCGCGCTGGGATACGGCGCCGATTGGCTTCTCGGCTCCTATCCCTGGTCGATGATCGTTGGCCTCTTTCTGGGGTTCGTAGCCGCCTTCGTCGATCTCATCCGGAGCGTTCGCTGAGTGAAAAGCCACCTGCGGGAAGATCCCTCCGCCATCCTGCGCAAGATCGAAACCCTGGGATGGACGGCGCTCGCCCTCCTCTCCCTGGGAGCGGCGGCGGTCTTCTCCCCGGCCCACGGGGGCGCCCTCGCCCTGGGCGGCGCCCTCGGGCTGGCCAACCTCCGGTGCATGGACCTCTACTTCGCCCGCCTCTTCCGCAAGGGCGCCGCGCGGCCCAAGTGGTGGGTGCATCTCATCTACATCGCCCGCTTCGGCGCGACGCTGGCCGCCCTGGCGGCCGCCCTGGCCTGGGTCAGGCTGCCCGTCGTCGGGCTCATCGTCGGCCTATCCGTCCCCATCTTGGCGATCGTCCTCTACGCCGCACGCACGCTGGCCGAGGGCGGACCCGCCGCAAGGGTGTAGACCATGGAAAAGTTCCACCCCTTTCTCTACATCGGCGTCCCCGCCTTCCAGGAGTATCCGAACGTCATCTACAGCTGGGTCGTCATGGCGTTCCTCATCGTCGTCTCCCTCCTCGCCACCCGGGCCCTGCAGACCATCCCCTACGGCGGGCAGAACCTCTTCGAGGCCCTCTTCGATGTCTTCGCCAGCTTCATGGACGAAACCCTGGGGCCCGAGGGCAGGCCCTACTTCCCCCTCATATTCACGCTGGCCATCTACATCTTCCTCAGCAACGTGATCGGAATCATTCCCGGCTTCATGTCCCCCACGAGCAACCTCAACACCAATGTGGGCTGCGCCCTCACCGTCTTCATCGCCACCCACTACATCGGGTTCAAAAAGGCCGGGGTCGCCTACCTGAAGCACTTCACGGGGCCCATCATGTGGCTCGCCCCCCTGATGGTGCCCATCGAGATCATCTCCCACATGGCCCGGCCCCTCTCCCTCACCCTCCGCCTTTTCGGGAACATCACGGGAGAGGACCTCGTCCTCGGGGTTTTGATGTTCCTGTCCCTCCAGATCTTCCTTCCCATTCCCTGGGCCATGCAGATGTTCGCCATCTTCGGAAGCTTCATCCAGGCCTTTGTCTTCGTCCTTTTGACCATGATATACATCGCCGGCTCCCTCGAGGGCCACGATCACGACGAGCATGGAGAGGAGCACGCGCACGCCCATTGATGACCTCCGTCCGGTCTTCGGCGTCGAATGGAAACCCC
>JAZGDQ010000519.1:0-6627 GCA_036477985.1 bacterium | reverse complement strand
CATCCACCTCATGCGGGAGGGCGCGATCGTCCAGGAGGGGACGCTGGAGGAGCTCGTCCGCCGCCCCGCCGATCCCTTCGTGACGCGCTTCATCATCGCCCAGCGCACCCCCCTCGAAGCGCTCAGGGAGATGGACGCGGGGGCCGGGGACAAGGAGGCGGGCGAATGAGGCGGAGGGCGCTCGGGCTCGCCGGAGCCTCCGGGCTCGTCGGAGCCTCCGGGCTCGCGCTTCTTCTCGCTGCTGGCGCCGCTTGGCTTGCGGGAGGTGTCAGGCTCGCCGAAGCCGCTGGCGCCGCGGGCGCCGCCCGCGCCGCCGAGGTCCGGATCGGCTCGAAGAGCTTCACCGAGTCGGTCATCCTCGGGGAGCTGCTCGCCCACCTCACCCGGAAGGCGGGGCACGCCCCCCGCCACCGCAAGGAGCTCGGCGGGACGCGCATCCTCTGGAGCGCCCTCCTCTCGGGCCAGCTCGACGTCTATCCCGAGTACACCGGGACCATCGCGCAGGAGATCCTCGCCAAGCAGAAGCTCCGGGGGGAGGAGGCCATCCGCCGCGCCCTGGCCAAGCTCGGAATCCGCATGAGCCGCCCCATCGGCTTCAACAACACCTACGCCATCGGGATGCGCAAGGACGTGGCCGCGAAGCTCGGGATCCGCGCCATCTCGGACCTGCGCCGCCACCCGTCGCTCACCTTCGGCTTCACCAACGAATTCATGGACCGGGGGGACGGCTGGCCGAGCCTGCGGAAGAGCTACCGCCTTCCCCAGAAGAGCGTCCGGGGGCTGGACCACGACCTCGCCTACCGGGCTCTGGAGTCGCGGTCGATCCACGCGATGGACCTCTACTCGACCGACGCCGAGATCCGCTACTACGACCTGAAAATTCTCGAGGACGACATCGGCCACTTTCCGGTCTACAACGCCGTCGTCCTCTACCGAAGCGATCTCGGCGCGCGCGCCCCCGGGGCGGTGCGGGCGCTCCTGCGGCTCGAGGGGCGGATCGACGAGGGCCAGATGAGCCGGATGAACGCGCGGGTGAAGCTCGAGAAGGTCTCGGAGTCGCGCGCGGCGGCGGAGTTCCTCGCCGAGGCGCTCGGCGTGTCGGCGCGGGTGGAGGAGGAGACGGTCTGGAGCCGCTTCGCGCGCAACACCCGGGACCATCTCTTCCTGGTGGCGATCTCCCTGGGGGCGGCCATCCTCCTCGCCATTCCCCTGGGGATTTGGGCCGCCCGGCGCCCGCGGGCGGGGCAGGTCATCCTCGGCGTAGTCGGGATCGTTCAGACCATCCCCTCCCTCGCGCTCTTCGTCTTCATGATCCCGCTGCTCGGAATCGGGGGGCCGCCCGCCATGATGGCCCTCTTCCTCTACAGCCTGCTGCCCATCGTGCGGAACACCTACGCGGGGCTCCACGACATTCCGGTCGAGACGCGCGAGTCGGCCGAGGCGCTGGGCCTCCCCCCCGGGGCGCGGCTGCGCCTGGTGGAGCTCCCCATCGCCTCGCGCGCCATCCTGGCGGGCATCAAGACCTCGGCCGTCATCAACGTGGGGACGGCCACCCTGGGCGCGCTCATCGGCGCGGGGGGCTACGGACAGCCCATCCTCACCGGCATCCGCCTGGACGACATCGGCCTCATCCTCCAGGGGGCGGTTCCCTCCGCCGCCCTCGCCCTCCTCGTCCAGGGCCTCTTCGAGGCCGCCGAGCGCTTCCTCGTCTCCCCGGGCCTGCGCCTCAAGCCGGCGCCGTGAGGGGGATTTGCGGAAATCGGGCGCCGCGCCTCACAAGGGGTCGGGGCCGTATCGGTTCCCTCCTTCCGTGCCCCTCAAGAATCCCAGCTCGATGAGCACCCAGATCGATCCGATGATCGGAATCAGGCTGACCAGGAGGAACCACGCCGAGCGCCCGCGGTCGTGACACCTCTTCACGCCGATCGCCAAACCGGCCCATGTCACAGCGGCGCCGAGAACGATGAGTATCAGGGCGCTTATCAGGCCGATTTCATCCGAGCCTTTTTGCAGGGCCAACGGTTGAAAAATGGCAACCCCCAGCCACATCGCCAACTCGAAGACGGTGATGGGCAAGACTCCGCGCAGCCAATAGGTGGAGCGGCCGATCCTCCCCTTGAAGGAAAAGAGAACCTGAGAGAAAGACATCGCTTGTCCGTCCACTTTCCGCCCTCCCTTTTTCTGAATCCGGCGCGGCGATTCCGCCGGCCCGGCCGGGGGCGCATCGGGCTGGCATTCAGGAATTTCGTATGAATTTACCAGAATCTTTTATTTCCCGCACCGCCTTTGTCTTCCTCCCCGCCGGGGCGGTTCGGGGCGTTCGGGCCGGAATCCCCGGGGCGCCCGCCTGTATCGCGGGGGATTTCAATCATTTCGGGTCCGCCCTCCGCACGCGGGGGCCGGGGCGAGTTGATCTGGGGGACAAAGGCCCTTACCCTGCGCCTTGCAGATTTCATCCACCCGCCGCGATGGGAATGCTCGGGATGAATGCGCGGCGCGCCGATTCGCGCCCTCCGCGGAGAGGCGTGCACCCAATGGAGCGCGTCACCGCGATTTCTCCTCTTCCCGGCCATACAGAGACGGATGAGCGACGAAAGCGGAAACGCCATAGAGCTTCTCGACTGCGCGCCCACGGCGGACAGCTTCCTCGACGAGGTGCTCCGCGGCCTCGGGCGGCCGCAAAAATCGCTCCCCTGCAAATATTTCTACGACGAGCGCGGCTCCGCCCTCTTCGAGCGGATCTGCGAGCTGGAGGAGTACTACCCGACGCGGACCGAGGTCGCCATCATGCGCGCCCACCTGCCAGAGATGGCGGATCTCCTCGGCCCCGGCTGCATGATCGTCGAATACGGAAGCGGGAACGGGATGAAAATCCGCCTCCTGCTCGATCACCTGAAGGACCCGGCCGCTTATGTCCCCGTCGAAATATCGCGCGAGCACCTCCTCCGGGCGGCCGCGGCCCTTTCGCGCGACTACCCCCGCCTCGACGTTCTTCCCGTATGCGCGGATTTCACCGGGCGCTTCGATCTGCCCCGGGGGAAGCGGCCGGTCGCGCGCCGGATTGGCTTCTTCCCGGGCTCGACGATCGGAAACTTCACGCGGGAGGAGGCGGCGGGCCTCCTCGGGCGAATCTCGGCCGTCTTGGGCGAGGGGGGCGGGCTGCTCATCGGGGTGGACCTGAAAAAGGACAAGGCCGTCCTCGAGGCCGCCTACAACGACAGCCTGGGCGTGACGCGCGACTTCAACCTCAACATTCTGGAGAACATCAACCGCACCCTCGGCGCCGGCTTCCGGATCGACAGGTTCGGCCACCGCGCCTTCTACGACGACGCCCTCGGGCGAATCGAGATGCACCTCGTGAGCCTGGAGGACCAGACCGTCCGGGTGGGCGGGGTGGAATTCTCCTTCGCCGAGGGGGAGACCATCCACACGGAGAATTCGCACAAGTACAGCCTCGAGGATTTCGCCGGAATCGCCGCGGAGGGCGGCTTCGCCGTCCGCCGCGTATGGACGGACCCTGATCGGCTCTTCAGCGTCCAGCACCTCACGGCGGAGAGCGGCTGAGGCTTTTTGATCCTCGGAGGAGGCCGAATGTTTTCGTCCGAAATTTTGGGGAAGTGGATGGCGGAAACCCGGGAGCGGACGCTCGATCTGGTGGCGGACCTCACCGACGATCAGTTGATGGGCCCACAGCTCGACATCGTGAACCCCATGCTCTGGGAGATTGGCCACATGGCCTGGTTCCATGAAAAATGGGTGCTGCGCCGCGCCGGCGGGATGGAGCCGGTCCACGAAAACGTGGACGCGCTCTACGATTCCATCGCCATCGCCCACGACACGCGGTGGGACCTCCCCCTCTACTCCCGCGAGGAGACGCTCGCCTACATGCGCGAGGTGGAGCGCCGGGTTCTCGAGCGAATCGAAAAGGGTGAAACCTCCGAGGAGGATTGTTTTCACATCCTCTACGGCGTGCTCCACGAGGACATGCACACCGAGGCCTTCACCTACACCCGCCAGACCCTGGGCCATTCGCCTCCCCGCATCGGCATCGTCCCCGAAAAGGGGGCGGCGGGCGCGGGCGGCGGGCCGCTCCCGGGCGACGTGGAGATTCCCGGGGGAACCTTCATGCTCGGCGGCCTCAAGGACGAATCCTTTGTTTTCGACAACGAGAAATGGGCCCACCCGATCGAGCTGAAGCCCTTCGCCATCGCCCGCGCCGCCGTCACCCAGGCCGAGTACGCGGCCTTCGCCGACGACGGCGGATACGGGCGCGAGGAGCTCTGGAGCGCGGAGGGGTGGAGCTGGCGAAACGAGGCGGGGGCCGAGGGGCCGGTCTACTGGAAGCGCGGGGGGGAAGGCTGGCTGCGCCGCAATTTCGACGAGTGGGTCCCCCTCGAGCCCCACCGCCCGGCGGTCCACGTGAACTGGCACGAGGCCGAGGCGTACTGCCGCTGGGCGGGCCGGCGGCTCCCGAGCGAGGCCGAATGGGAGCTCGCCGCCTCGTGCGAGCCCGCGCCGGGCGGGGGCTTCTCCTCCCGCAAGCGGCGCTATCCCTGGGGGGACGATCCCCCGGCGCCGGAGCGGGCCAACCTCGACTGGCAGGGGATGGGCTGCGCCGAGGTGGGCGCCTATCCCGAGGGCGACAGCGCCTTCGGCTGCCGGCAGATGCTCGGAAACGTGTGGGAGTGGACGAGCAGCGTGTTCCGCCCGTTTCCCGGCTTCGTGCTCGACCCTTACAAGGAATACTCCGAGCCCTGGTTCGAGACGCGGAAGGTGCTGCGCGGCGGCGGGTGGGCCACCCGCTCCCGCCTCGCCCGAAACGGATACCGAAACTACTTCACGCCGGACCGGAGGGACGTCTGGGCGGGGTTCCGCACCTGCGCGCTGGATTCCGACTAGGGACCGGCGCCGGCCGGCGGACCCCCGACCGACCCGACGATATGGACATCTCTCTCATCACGCCCGCGCCCCGCCACTCCCGGAAGGGCAACCGGGTCACGGCGCGCCGGTGGGCCCGCATCCTCCGGGACCTGGGCCACCGCGTCCGCGTCGAGGAGGAATACAAGGGCCGCCCGTGCGGCCTGATGGTGGCCCTCCACGCCCGGCGCAGCTTCCCCTCCATCGAGCGCTTCCGGAAGGCGCACCCGGACCTGCCCCTGATCCTCGCCCTCACCGGGACCGACCTTTACGGGGACATCCACACCGACGCGAAGGCGAAGCAGTCGCTCGAGATGGCCTCGCGCATCATCGTCCTCCAGCCCAAGGGGGTGGAGGAGCTTCCCAAGCGGCTGCGGAAAAACGTCCGGGTCATCTACCAGTCCGTCAGTGCGCCCCGCGGCGCGGCCTCCCCCAAGAAATCGGCGTTCGAGGTGTGCGTGGTCGGCCACCTCCGGCCGGTGAAGGATCCCTTCCGCGCGGCCATGGCGGCCCGGCTGCTCCCGGCCGCCTCGAAGGTCCAGATCCTCCACGTGGGCGGCGCCCTGAGCCCGGCCATGGAGAAGCGCGCCCGCGCCGAGAGCGAGACCAACCCGCGCTACCGGTGGGTGGGGGAGATTCCCCGGTGGAAGACGCTCCGGCTCCTGGCGCGCTGCCGCCTCCACGTCCTCAGCTCGGAGATGGAGGGCGGGGCCAACGCCGTCTGCGAGGCCATCGCCTGCGCGGTGCCCACCCTCACCTCGCGGATCAACGGATCGATCGGCCTTCTGGGGGCGGACTATCCCGGCTATTTCCCCGTCAAGGACACGCGCGCGCTGGCGGCCCTCCTCGAGCGCGCCGAGACGGACCCGGCCTTTTACCAAAAGCTCAGGGGCCGGTGCGAGCAACTCGTCCCTCTCGTCGATCCCGCGCGGGAGCGGAAGAGCTGGGTGGATCTGGTCCGGGAAATATCGGCGTAGCGCGCGGCGCTTCCGCGAGGCCCTCCTTCAACGCGATTCGCGTCTCATCCGCGCGCGGACCATCCCTCCTTTTCGAATCCCGGCGCGGGCGCCGGCGAATCCCTCACTCGATCCGGAGCTTGTACCAGGTCGTCACCGACTTCTGGCCGTCGCGATCCCGCCGCGCGCCGTCCCAGACGGCGAAGGCGATGGGATGAATCGTGCCCGGCAGGAGCTTGGCGTCGTTCTTCTCCGCGCTCTTGAGGGTGCGGGTGAAGACGGCCCGCCAAATTCCCGCCTTCCAATTGGCGCCGCCCCCGAGGTTCTGCCCCTCCGGCCCCTGGGGCCGCAGCGTCCCGAAGCCGGCGGCGTTGAGATCCATCACCCCCCGGACCAGTCCCGGCGTGGAGGTCGGGTTGCGGACGCTCCAGCCCGTGATGAAGAGCCGTTCCGTCATCCGCGCGGAGGCGATTTTCTGGTGCCCCATCTGCCTCTGGGGGTAGACGACCCCCGAGAAGGGGTAATCGTCCACCGCCATTCCGGGATAGCGGGCCTCTACGCCCGTGGGCCTTCGGCCCCGCGCCGCGCTCCAGTACCAGATGTTGACGAGGTTGTCCGGTGTTCCCATGACGAAGAGGGGGGGATTCTTGTCCTGGAGGGAGAACTGGACGGCGGCTGCGTCGGCGAAGGATCTCACCGAGGAGACTCCCATGTCGGCCGTCGGATCCCCCCACTCCAGAAGAATCGTGATTTT
>JAZGDQ010000518.1:0-2287 GCA_036477985.1 bacterium | reverse complement strand
CCTGAGCTTCTGCCTCTCCAAGGGCCTGGGGTGTCCGGTGGGCTCGGTCCTCATCGGCTCCTCCGAGTTCATCGGCCGCGCCCGCCGCTTCCAGAAGATGCTCGGGGGGGTCTGGCGGCAGGCGGGGATCCTCGCCGCGGCCGGGCTCCACGCCCTCGACCACCACCTGGATCGCCTCGCCGAGGACCACGCCAACGCGCAGCAGTTCGCCGAGGCCGCGGCCGGAATTCCGGGCCTTCGCCAGCCCTACGAGACCACCCCGACGAACATCGTCTTCCTCGACGTCTCCGGAACGGGCCGGAGCGCCCGGGAGGTGAACGCCCGCCTCATCGAGCGCGGGGCGACCCTCTCGGTCGCCGGAGAGCGCCTCCTCCGGGCGGTCACCCACCTGGACGTCTCGCGCGAGGACGTGCACCAGGCCGCCGGGGTGCTCGCAGAGGCGGTGCGGTGAGCGGGAGGGCGCGCGTCACCGTCCTGGGCTGCGGCACATCGACCGGGGTGCCCTCGATCGGGTGCACCGACCCGGTCTGCCTCTCCGAGGATCCCTTCAACAAGCGGCTGCGGGCGAGCGTGCTCATCGAGGGGGAGGGGGGAACCCTTCTGGTGGACAGCGGCCCCGACCTGCGCCAGCAGGCCCTGCGGCACGGCCTGCGCCAGGTGGACGCCGTCATCTACACCCACCACCACGCCGACCACACCCACGGCATCGACGACCTGCGGACCTTCAACTTCCTCATGCGCAAGACCATCCCCTGCTACACCTACCCGGAATCGGCCCAGGTGCTGCGCCGCAACTTCAGCTACATCTTCGGGGAGGCGGACGGCAACGCCGGCTTCAAGCCCCGGCTCACCCTCCATGAGGTGGACGGCGGCCCCTTCGAGGCGGGGGGCTTCCGCGTCCTGCCCTTCGATCTGGAGCACGGGGGGATGCGCGTCATGGGAATCCGCGTGGGCGACTTCGCCTACGCGACCGACTGCAACGCCGTCCCGCCCGCCTCGATGGCGCTTCTCGAGGGGGTCCGGGTCCTGATCCTCGACGCCCTGCGCCACCGCGAGCACCCCACCCACTTCACCGTCGCCCAGGCGCTCGAGATCGTCGACGCCCTGGGGCCGGAGCAGTGCTACTTCACCCACACGAACTATGAGCTGGAGTACCACGAGACGAACCGCGCGCTGCCGCCGGGGGTGGCGCTGGCCCACGACGGGCTTTCCTTCGAGATCGGCCTCTGAGGCCGAGGGGAGCTCAGCCGGCGCCCGGGGGCTCCTCTTCCCCGGAATCGGCCTCGGCGCGGGGGGGAAGCCGGAGGTCCCCCTCCCCCCCCTCCCCCCCCTCTCCCGCGATCCGGTTCGACTCGGCGAGGGAAAGGTCGAGGTAGAGGCGGAAGGTGGCGAAAAAATAGGAGATCGAGGCCACCATCACCCCCGCCTGAATCATGACCTGCCCGAAGAGCCCCCGGCCGAAAATCCCCTGGAAGATCTGCAGGGTCACGAACCACACGGACATGTAGGTGAGCACGATCAAGACGATCAGCCGCTCGGCCCCGTTCGAGACGGCCCCCGCGAGGCGGAAGGACTCGAAGAAGGGCGTGCCGTGGATGAGGGAGGCGAAGGTGCAGAAGTAGTAGCGCACGGCGGGGCCGACGACCACAAACCCGGCGGCGATGACGGCGATGGGGAAGGAAACCGGGCTCTCCCCGAAGAGGAAGCCCGCCGCCACCATGCCGACCCAGAGGACGATTATCGCCAGCGCCTGGAGCCCGAACACGTAGGCCAGATCGACGAGCGCCACGCGCTTGAGGCGGGAAAGCGCCTCGGTGAAGTCCCAGACGCTCCCCTCCTCCTTGAGCTGGGCGTCGACCTTGAGGATGAGGAGAATGAACACGAAGGTTTGCAGGACCCGCATCAGGACCTGGGAGACGACCACCCGGGAGATGATCCCGGTCAAATCGCCGGAGGGTTTGATGAGGGAGAGCAGCGAGGGGTGGAAGACCAGGGCCACCGCAGCCACGGGGAGGAAGACGATGAGCGCCACCACGGTGAGCTGGGTGAAATCGTCGAGGTGGAGGCGCACGCCGAACTCCAGGTAGTTGTACATAGGCCGGAAACGCTTCTCGTTCGCCATCGGACTCACCCTGGAAAAGACGAAAAGGGGACGCTTCCCGCGTCCTCGGGGCCGCGCCGGAGGGGTGCGGGGCGGCGGTTGCCTTCGGGCGAAGAAGAAAGATACACTAGGCCCGGTCGTTTTTCGAGCCGAGGGGAAGGCCGCATCATGAATGTATCCCCTTGA
>JAZGDQ010000517.1:0-4360 GCA_036477985.1 bacterium | reverse complement strand
CTCCCTCAGCTTCCCCTTGCGCAAGAGCAGGGCCGCCTGGAGGAGGGCCGCCCGGCTCCGCACCCCCGCCCGGTCCTCCTCGTCCCGGGCCACCCGGCCCAGATGCTCGAGGGCGAGCGCCTCCTCGCCCGCCTTGGCCGCGCACCGGCCGAGCACGAAGCGGGCGAGCGTCTCGTTGTCGTGGCCGGCGTAGCGGTCCAAAAACGCCTTGAGCCGATCGAGGGCCTCCCCGCAACGCCCGCTCGCGGCCAGGGTGTTCCCCAGGAGGAAGAGGGCGTCGGCGTGCAGCGGGCTGTTCGGATAACGCTCCAGGAGGGTCTCGATGGTGGTGAGGAAGGCGTCCATGTCCCCGCGGCGGCGGTGGATGTCCCCGACGCGCAGGAGGGCGTGGGCGGCCAGAACGCTGCTCGCGTAGCGCGTGGCCACGTCGACGTAGGCGCGAAGGGCTCCGTCCAGATCCTCGCGCGCGAGGAGCACCTCCCCGATCTGGAAGGCGAGGGAGATGCTGAGCGAGTCCCCCGGGTTTCGCCCGATGAATTTCTTCGCCTCCTCGAGGAAGCGCGCGTAGTCCTCCTGCTGGAGGCGGGCGAGGATGAGCCCGTAGGCGGCGTCGCGCGCGCGCGCGTGCCGGGGAAAGCGGTTCATCATGAGGCGGTAGATTCGGTCAGCCTGAATGTAGACCCCCTCGTTGTAGAAGGCGTCCCCCACACGCAGGTAGGCATCGGGCACGAGGGCGGACTTCGGCCGGCGCTCGATGAAGGCGAGGAGCATCCGCCGGGAGCGGGCGTAGTCCATCCGCCGGAAGGGGATGAGGGCCGAGAGGAACTCCACCTCGGGCGCCTCGGCGCTCTTCGGGTAGCGCTTGAGGAAGCGCGCGAACGCCTCCCCCGCCTTCTCGAACCGATCGCGCCGGAAGAGGAGCTTGCCCTTCTGGAGGAGCGCCTGGCGCGCCACCGGACGGCCGGCGAACTCGCGCTCGATCTTCTCGAAGGCCGACAGGGCGCCCGCGTGGTTCCCCAGGTTGAAGCGGGCCTCCCCGGCCCGGGCGAGGGCCTCGGGGGCGAGCGGCCCGCCCGGCTCGAGGGCGAACACTTTGTCGAAGGCCGCGGCGGCGGCGTCCCACTCCTTGCGCCGGTAGAGGATCCAGGAGAGGCCGGCCTGGGCCCGGAGCCACTCCTCCGTCCCCTCGGGCATCGAGGAGAAGGCGAGGTGGGCTCTCTTCAGGTCCCCCGCCTCGAAAGCCGCCTCCCCGTACCAGAGGGCGGCCTCGGCGTCGGCCGCCTTCGCCTTCGCCCCGCCCCCGCCGGGGAAGGCCCAGGGTTCCAGGACGGCCCGCGCGCCCGCGAAATCCTTGAGGCGAAAGGCGGCGAAGGCGGTCGCCATCGCGGCCGAGCGCGCGATGAGACGCTCGGCCGCCCGGGCGGCGCCCGCGGGGGGCCGGTCGGCCCCCAGCCGCAGGACGCCGTAGGCGCGCCGCACCTTCCCGAGATGGTAGAGGCTCAAGCCCTCCACCACCCGGGCGAGGCGGTAGACCCGGCCCAGGGGATAGATGTCGCTCACGGCGGCGGCGAGCTTGGCGGCCTCTCCGTACCTCCCGCCCCGGAACATGGCCCAGGCCAGCTGGAGGCGGAGGGGGCCCAGCTGATCGCCCTCCGGATATTTCTGGGCGAAGGCCGCCAGGGCGCGCTGGAGGGCGGCGACCTTCTCCGGACTCTCCAGGGAGGTTTCGATCCGCGCGGCCAGGGCGCCCGCCTCGGCCGAGCGCCGGAGGGGATGATCGGGATGGCGGCGGAAGAAGTGGGCGAAGGCGCGCCCGGCGGTTTCTGCGCGGCCGAGCCGCAGGCGCGCCCAGCCGATGCCGTGCAGCGCCTCGCCGCGGTAGGCCGCCTCTGCGGCGCTCCTGGGGGGCGGCATCGACTCCATCCGAAGGTAGGTCCGCTCGGCCCGGCTGAAGCGCTCGGCCCGGAACTGCAGATGTCCCAGGGCGACGAGCGCCCGAAGCGAGAGCGGCCCCCCCTCCTCGGCGAGGAAGGAGTAGATCTCCCGCGCGCGAGAACGCTCGCCCGATTGGGCGAGGGCCCAGGCCCGGAGGAAGCGGGCCTCGCGGGAGGCGAACCCGCCCACTTGCCACCGGCCCCGCTTCAGCGTCTCGAGGCAGGCGGC
This sequence comes from bacterium, assembly GCA_036477985.1. GTDB lineage: Bacteria > UBA8248 > UBA8248 > UBA8248 > UBA8248 > JAZGDQ01. Next base: position 2,197 of record JAZGDQ010000517.1, on the reverse strand, counting down.
GAAGTCCTTGGCCAGGCACCGCTCCCGGGCCATGGCGTAGAGGACCGCGGCGGCGTAGCGCCCCCCCTCCGGGCGCGGGAGCCACAGGAGGCGGCTGCGCCGGCCGAGCGCCTCCTTCGGGCGTCCCAGGCGCAGGAGCGTCTCGACCGACCAGAAGAGGGCCGCCGCCCGGAGGCGCCGATCCTCGGACTGGGCGATGGCCTTGTCGAAGTAGACGAGCGCCTCGACGGGGTTGCGCCGCTTCAGGTAGGCGAGGCCGCTTTCGAAGAGCTTGTCCGCGTCCCCGAAGATTCGGGAGATGCCGCCCATCACGTTCGCCAGATCCATGTCCGGCTCCCGCTCGGGCGGGATGGGCCGCGCCGGCGGATCGGCCTCGGGGATCTCGGCCTGGGCGAGAACGTCGGGAAGGCGCACCCCCAGCCGCCCGGGGGGGGTGGGGCGGACGCGGCGGGCGATGAGGCGGGCGATGTCGGGCGACTCGACCACGACCTCGGGCAGGGGAAGGGCGAGCTTCCCCTCCTTGGGGTCGGCCGCGGGAGCGGCCGCCGCATCGATGCAGAAGCCGAGCAGGGAGGCCGCGAGGGCGGAGGCGAGGATGACCTTCCTCACACTCGCGCACACCCGCGGGCGCGCGCCCGCTTCACGCCTCGGATTCGGCATCGCCTTCCTCATCGAAAGAGCGGCTTCTGTTCACTGATCTCCTTATCGCGGAGCCGGTTGGCCTCGATATAGCCCTCCAGCTGCCGCGCGCGCGCCGCCGCCTGGGCCGCTTCACCGGCCAGGCCGCCGGGTTTTCCTTCCGCAACGGCCCCTCCGGACTCTCCGCCCTTGCCGGCGGACGCTCCGCCCTTGGCGGCGGACACTTCGCCCTTGGCCGATGGCGCGAGCTTGGCGATCGCCCGGTAAAGGGCCAGCGCCTTCTTCCACTTGCCGCGCCTCTCCAGAAGAGCGGCGGCCCGCCAGCTCGCGGCGCGGCGCCACCTCGATCCGCCCGGCTTCCCCCCGCTGATGGACTCGTAGGCGGCGAGAGCCTTGTCGGCCTTCCCCGCCTGCTCCAGGCTCCGGGCGAGGCGGTAGCGGGCCGCCTCAGCGATCCGGGACAGGGGCGAGCGGGCGGCGATGCGGTAGGCCGCAAGGGCCGCCTCCCCCTCCCCCCGCTTCATCCGAAGGCGCGCCAGGCGAAGGGCCGCCTCCCCCCGCCGGGGATTCCCCGGATGGAGCTCGACGAACTCGGCGTAGATGCCCGCGGCCTTCTCCTCCTTCCCGATCCGCTCGAGGGTCTCCGCCAGCCCCAGAAGGGCGTCCGCCGCCCCCGGATCGAGGCGGATCACCTCGCGCAACGCCTCGGCCGCCTCATCATACTGCCCGGCCCGCAAAAGGCACGCGCCGATCATGCGGTGGAGCTCCAGCCGCGCGGGGGGGCCCGGCTTCATGGCGATGGCCCGGTGCGCCGCCTCGATGGCCGGGGGGCACCGCCCCGCCCGAAAGCGCACCGTCGCCCACAGGCGGAGCCCCTCGAGGGAGATCGAGGGCCCCTGGGCGCTCCACTCGTCCAAAAACTTCTCGGCCTCCTCCCACCGCTCGGCGGCGGCGGCGTCCCCCGCCAGGAGGAGCCAGACGCTGCGCCGCCGGGGGGCCTTGGCCTCCCGGTCGCGTGCGAGGGGGAGGAGGAGGGCGCGCGCCCCGGCGGAATCGCCCAGCGCGCGCTTGAGCTGGCCCGCCCGAAGGCGCGCCTCCCGCCGCAACCGGGCCGGGAGGAGGGGAAGGGCATCCTCCCACCGGCGGAGGGCCTCTTCCCTATCGCCTCGCTTTTCGGCGATGGCGGCCAGCTGAAAGCGCGCCCGCGCGGCGAGCGCGGGGAGCCGCCCGCCCATGAGCACCTTGCGGAAATACAGCTCGGCCTCCTTGTCGTCCCCGCCCCGAAGGGCGCACTCGGCCCGCAGGGAGGCCACCTCGGCGCGCGCCTCCTCGGGCTCCGACTCCCGCGGGATCTTCGCGAGCATACGAAGGGCGCCCGCGCAATCCCCTTCCCCGAAGCGGAGGGCGGCGACGCGCAAGGAGGCGCGGTAGGCGGCCTCGAGGAGATGGCGGACGCCGCCCCCCTTCTTGTCCTTGAGCGCCAGGGCCGTCTTCACCCCCTTCTCGTAGCGGGCCGAGGCTTCCTTCCCGTGTCCCGACTTCTCGAGGAACTCGGCCA
>JAZGDQ010000516.1:0-3371 GCA_036477985.1 bacterium | reverse complement strand
CCCAGGCCGCTCACGAAGACCAGGAGGAGGAGGAGGGTGTAGGTCGAGGCCAGCCCGTAGAAGATGACGGGGAGGGCGTTGATGAGAATCGAGAGGGCGAGGATGGTGCGCCGCCTCCCGGTGTAGTCGGCCGCGAAGGAGATGGGGAACTGAAACAGGCTGTTCGCCACGGCGTAGGTCGAAAGGATGAGGCCGGCCTGGGCGTAGCTCAGCCCGAATTCGATCACGATGAGCGGAATCAGGGGGGTGAGGAGGCGGTTGTAGAGGGAGTTGATGCTGTGGCTGCTCGCCAGGATGAAGATATTCAGCCGGTTGCCCGAAACCATATGGGGCGCTCACGGAAGAGAAGGCGGGAGAGCCGAGTCTAGGTCCCAGGCGGAGGGCGGTCAACGCCCCTCAAAAAAAGAGGCCGCGGGCTTCACCGCGGCCCCTCGATTTTTCTGGAGCGGGAAACGGGATTTGAACCCGCGACCCCCACGTTGGCAACGTGATGCTCTACCACTGAGCTATTCCCGCCCGAAACGGCCTCTCCAAGAATACCCATTGGCCGATAGGAGTCAAGCGCGCGCGCCGCCGGCCGATGAGGGCGGCGCCGACCGGCGCGGGTTGGGCCGACCGGCGCGGGCTGGGCCGACCGGCGCGGGCTGGGCTGGGCGCTAGGCGTCCAGCTTTCCGGCAAGCCAGTCGGCCGCGAGGGGGCGCCAGAGGAAGGGCACGTTGTTGCAGACGTGGACGCCCTCGGGATAGATCACCAGCTCGGCGGCGGCGCCCGCCTCCTCGGCCATCATGCGGGCGTGGCTGATCGGGCAAAGCCTGTCGAGCTCCCCGTGAATGATGAGGAGGGGCCGGTCGAGCCCCTTCAGGCGGCCGCGCAGGCTCACCTCCCCCGCCCGGCGGGCGGCCTCCGCCTCCGGCGCGCCGAAGGCCTCGCTCAGGCCCTTTCGCGTGAGGGCGGGGATCGTGCTCCAGATCTCCGAGAGGTCGAAGAGCCCGCCCACCGCCACCGCGGCGCGCAGGCGCTTCTCGTGGGCCAGGGAGCGGGGGGCGTAGTAGCCGCCCAGGCTCACCCCGAGGGCGCCGATGCGGTCCGGGTCCACCCGGCCGCCCGCGCAGAGACACTCGACCACCGCCGAGACGACGTGCTCGTAGTCGGGGCGGAGGGGAAGGTGGGCGCGCTCCCCCTGGGCCGGGCCGTCGAAGGAGAGGGTGGCCATCCCCCGCGCGTGGACCACGGCCTCGAGCGTGTAGAACTCCTCCTTGGTCGAGTCGAGCCCCGCGATGAGGATCACGCACGCCGGCCGCTCCCTCCCCTCCGGAATCCGCAGGACGCCGGGCAGGTCCCCCCCCTCGTAGGGGATGCGAACCATCTCCCCGGGCGGGCGCAAATCGGGCAGCGCGCGGGCGTAGCAGGCGACCTTGCGGTCCTGCGCCTCGCGCTTCAAATCCGGGTCTTCGTTGTAGACGAACTGGGCGAAGTGGAAGGCCAGGGCGGCGCGGGCGAAACCCTCGGCCGCGCTGAGGCGGCGGCCCGCCCGGGCCATCTCCTCCGCCTCGCGCTCGCGCAGGGCGGCCCGCTCGATCCAGAGGCGGCACCACTCGCGCCAGGAGGTGACGCGGGGAATCACGTCGGCGGCGTCGGCGTAGGCGATGCCGTTGGCGAGAAGGCGCACGTACCAGTGCGAGAGGGCCTCCTCGGTGAGGTTGTCCTGTCCCTTGGGCTCGGCCAATTTCGTCTCCTCGGCTCCCCCCCGTCCTCAGGCGCCGCGCCGCGCCTCGATCCGCACGGCGATGACGGGCGGGAAGGGATGGTGATGGGAAATGCGCACCTCGGCGAAGCCGGCGGCGCGGGCGAGCGCGCCCCACTCCGCCTCCTCGAGCACCCCGCCCAGCGAGGCGTTCCAGGCCGTCGGGTCCTGGGCGATGTCCACGGGCAGCTCCCCCTCGCGGACGAGCTCGCGGGCGATGAGCCGCCCCCCCGGCCGCAGGACGCGCGCCGCCTCGGCGAGCGCCCTCCCCTTGTCGATCGTCAGGTTGAGGGAGGCGTTCGCGAGGACGAGGTCGAAGGCGCCGTCCCGGAGGGGGAGGCGCTCCATGTCGCCCGCCAGGGGGGTGACCCGCCCCGGGGGCAGCCCCTCGGCGCTCTCGCGCACGCGCGCCAGCATGGAGACGGTCATGTCCAGGGCCAGGACGCGCCCTATCGTTCCGAGCCCCTCGGCCGTCCCGGGCCGCCCGGCCGTTCCGAGCCGCTCGGCCGCGAGGCGGGCGTCGAGCCCGGCGCCGCAGCCCAGGTCGAGAATGCGCTCGGCGCCGGTCAGCTCCACCTCCTCGAGCGAGAAGCCGCAGCCGCAGTAGGCGCCCGAGGCGCGCGCGGGAAGCCCCTCGAGCCAGCCCGCGGGATAGCCCGCCTCCCGCGCCCGGGCGCGGCCGCCGGGCGGAAAGGCGTCCGCCTCGGCGAGGTGGCCGTAGCGCTCGCGCACGAAGGACTTCACCTGCTCCGCCCACGGGCGGGGCGGCTTTCCCTGAACGTATACGGGCACGGCGGGTTAGTGGGGCATGTGGGCCGGGTTCCAAAACTCCCCGGTCTGGACCATCTTGGCGATGCGCTCCCCGTGCGGGAGCCAGCTCTCGGCCGTCCTCTTGGCCTGGGCCGCGCAGTCATACTCCACGCGCTTGACCTCGGCATGCCACTTTCCGTTCCCCTCGTACTCGACGATGCTGTAGGCGGGCCGGTAGTCGCCGTCCCAGTTCATCCCCACCGCAGCGGTGCAGAGAAGGGTCTGGCTCCCCACCTGGCGGATGTAGGGGCCGTGCACGTGGCCGAACGCCATGATCTCCGCCGAGGCGCCCGCGCCGTCGCCGAGCTTCTCCCGAACCTCGTCGTCGGTGAAGCGGAGCGGGATGGCGTCCTCGATGTCGCCCGGCGTCGCGTGGAAGATGTAGAAGTCGTGGCCCGCCTCGGGGGTGATCGTCATCGACCACATGAGGCCGCGCAGCCAGACGAGCTGCTCCTCCGAGAGGCGCTCGCGGGTGAGCCGGGTCATCCCGAAGAGCCATTCGTGGTGCTCGTTCTTGGGCTTGTCGGTCTCGTCCTTGCGGTTCGCCACCCAAAGGTCGAGGTTCCCGACGAGGACGTCTACGTCCTTGCGCCCGCGGAAGCGCTCGACCACCTCGGAGGGCTCGGGCCCGAGCATGACCAGGTCCCCGATGAGGATCTCCCGGTCGGCGTTCTCCTTCGCCACCGCCTCCTGAATCGCGTCGAGCTGGGGGATGTGGGCGTGGATGTCCGAATAGAGCGCGATCTTCACGAAATTCCCTTCCCCCTGCCGCATTTCACAAAAAAAGAAACGGGCCGCCGCGCCCGAAGACGCGGC
>JAZGDQ010000515.1:0-4152 GCA_036477985.1 bacterium | reverse complement strand
GACGCCCCCTTCAAGGTCGATCACTACAAGAAGGGCGAGGTGGACCTCATCCTGGCGACGGCCGGGCACGGGGACGACCAGGGGCAAACCGTCGAAATCGCCGCCCGCACGGGCGCCAAGGTCTTCGTCGTGGCCGAGCTGGGAAAATGGATGCAGGGCCAGATCAAAAAATTCGGCGGCAGCCCGAAGCAGATCTACCGCGCGAGCCTGGGCGGGCGCTACAAGGTGGGCGGGGTCACGGTGCAGATCGTCCTGTCCCAGCACGGCTCGGGCATCGGCTCGAAGAAGGCCCCCGCCCCCCTCTACGGCGGGCCGGCCGCCGGCTTCTTCATCACCTTCGAGAACGGGCTGCGCGTCTACATGGCCGGGAGCACGGCCCTCACCATGGACATCCAGCTCTTCGGGATGCGCTACAAGCCCCACGTGGCGATGCTGCCCGTGCTCGGGCGCTTCATGATGCACCCCGACGACGCCGCCTTCGCAGCCAAGCTCCTCATGACGGACAACCCGAACCTCAAGACCGTGATCCCCCAGCACACCCGCTTCAAGAAGCGGTACAAGTGGATGGGCACACCCGAGCAGTTCGAGACCGAGGTCAAGAAGCTGAACCTCCCGCTCACGGTGCTCAAGCCGGAGATCGGAGAAACCTACACGCTCACGAAGTGAGGGGAGCCCTCACGACGGAGGAGGGAGGCCGCGCCCCATGCCCGAAATGTCCCACCGGGAGCAGGCCGCCCGCCTGGGGGAGTACGTCAAGGGATTCCACGCCGTCCACCTGGTGAACATCGGGACCCGGCTCGGCCTCTTCGCCAGACTCGCTGAGTCCGCCCGGCTCGCCGAGTCCCCCGGGGGGATGACGGCGGCGGCGCTGGCCGAATCCCTCACCCTCCACCCGCCCTACGTCGAGGTGTGGTGCAAGACGGCCTACGCCTACGCCCTCCTCGACGCGGACGGGGAGGACGTCTTCCGCCTCGCGCCCCATATCGGCGACCTCCTCGGCGACCCCTCCCACCCGCGCTACATCGGCGCCTATCACACCGCGGCGGTCGCGCACTTCGGCCCCGACATGGAGCGCTATCCCGAGTTCTTCCGCACCGGGGAGACCCACCCCTTCCAGGCGCACGGGGAGGACTTCACGCGGGCGGTCGCCGCCCTCAACGAGGGCTTCCACCTCGTCACCGTGCGGAAGATCCTCCCCTCCCTCCCCGGGGTGGGCGGGATGCTCGAGGCGGGGGCGCGGATCCTGGACATGGGTTGCGGCGCCGGGGGGCTGCTCATCAAGCTCGCCTCGGCCTTCCCCGCCTGCACCTGCGTGGGGGTGGACGTGGACCCGCACGCCATCCCCCTGGCGCGCCGGGCCGTGGAGGAGGCCGGGCTCGCCGGGCGGGTCTCGGTGGAGGCGCTGGACGGGGAGGCCTTCCGCCGCAAGGAGGAAGTCGACCTGGTGACGATGTTCGAGGTGCTTCACGAGATCCCCGAGGGGGCGCGGCCGGGCGTCCTGCAAAACTGCCGCGAGGCGCTCAAGCCGGGGGGCCTCCTCTTCATCCTGGACGAGACCTACCCATCCTCCCTCGCGGATCTCCGCAAGCCCGAGTTCGGGTTCACCGTCCAGACCGCGTTCAACGAGGCGATTTGGGGGAACGTGATTCTCACGCGGGAGGAGCAGGAGGCCCTCCTCGCCGGGAGCGGCTTCGTGGATGTGCGGCGCGACCTGGTGGCCGGGGCCTTCACCCTCCTCACCGCCCGGAAAGGCTAGGCGCGGAGGGCGCCGGGAAGGCCCCTTCCCTCACGCCCCCGAGAAGGCGGCGACCGTGCCCGCCGCGAGGAGAATCCCCAAAATCCTCCGCCCCGTGAGGCGCTCGCCCAGCCACAGGGCCGCCATCAAGACGCTCACCACGAAGCTCAGCTGGGAGATGGGGACGACCACGCTCACCTCCCCCGTCCGCAGAGCGAAGAGGAGGGCGGGGAGCCCCACCAGGAAGCTCGCCGCCGTCATGGAGGCGTGGGCCCAGCCCGTCCGGGAATAGCGCGGCCCCCCCTGCTGGAAGTAGGCGTAAATATGCGCCACCACGATGAAGAACGACGCCTGGCTGTGGAGGAACATCGCGGGGGTCACCCCGGCCCGCATCCCCAGCTTGTAGACGACGTTGAGGAGCCCGACGGCGGTCATCGCGGCGAGCGCCCAGAGGATGGAGGCGCGCCCGATTCGAGAGAGGCCGTTCCTCCCGAGGCGGAAATCGGACAGCAGGAAGATCGCCCCCCCCGCGAGGAGGAAGCCCGCCGCCTTGCGGGCCGTCAGCTGCTCGCCCAGGAAGAGGATGGCCGCCAGGGCCGTGATGGTGAAGCTGATCCGGTAGATCGGCGTGCTCACGCTGGCCTCCCCTACGCGCACGCTCCGCATGAAGCACATGAGGCCGGCGAACATGAAGAGGCTGGCCGCCGCCCCGAGGAGGGCCGGGGGGGTCCACTGGTAGCCGCCGTCGAAGTGGGCCCAGACCGCCGTCACGGGAACGACGATGGTCGCCTGGGAGCAGGTGAGCGTGCCCACGGAGACGCCCGCCCGGGTGGCCCGGCTGTAGATGAAGTCCGCGACACCGATCGCGAGGGTGGAGAGCAGGGCGAAGAGGATATAAACGGGCATGCGTCCCCCGCTTCAGGCGCCGGGGCGGCGGTGGGCGAAGCGGTGCGCGGGCGATTCGAGGCCGGCGGCGGGCCTCAACCGTCGATCACGGCGACGGCGTCGATCTCGATGAGACAGCGCGGGTCGGTCGCCAGGCGCACCACCTGGACGGTGGTCGAGGCGGGCCGGTGGTCCCCGAAATACTCCGCCTTCACCTTGGCCATCTCATCCTGCGCCGTCAAGTCGGTCATGTAGAAGGTCGTCTGGACGATGTCGGAGAAGGAGGCGCCCACCGATTCGAGCCCCTTCTTGAGGTTCTCGAGGGTGGCGCGCGTCTGGCCCGCCATGTCGGCCGGGATGTTGTCGAACTCCTCGGGCCGGTGGGGATGGTGATGGTAGGGAGGGGGCGCCGTCACCCCCGCGAAGTAGACCGTCGTCCCCCCCGACACCTTGACGGCGGGCGTGTAGGGCGTCCACACGCCCTCGGGCGCCCCCTTGTGCTCCACGTACTCCACCTTCTTCGCCATGGCTGCGTCTCCTCTCATTTCGGATGAAGCGGGCGGCGCCCTAAAAGGTCTGGCCCCAGCCCCCGGTCACGGGCAGGTCCGCCCCGGTGACGAAGCGGGCGGCGTCCGAGCAGAGGAACGCGACGGAATCGGCCACCTCCTCCGGGGCGCCGAAGCGGCGCATGGGGATCTCCCCGAGGCGGCGCTCGCGCACCTCCTCGCTCAGCCGGCTGCGGCGCCCGGCCGACTCGGTCGTCCCCGGCGAGACCGAGTTCACCCGGATTCCCTTCGGGCCGAGCTCGGCCGCCAGATTCATCGTGAAGTTGCGCAGCGCCGCCTTGGCCGGCCCGTAGGTGTGCGCGCCCGGCATCGCCGAGCGGAACACCCAGCTCAGCACGTTCACGATGGCCCCGCCGCCTCGGGCCTCCATGAGAGGGACGGCCTCCTGGCAACAGTGAAAGGCCCCGCCGAGGTGGACCTCGATCTGGGGGCGCATGTCCCCCTCCCAGTCGAGCTCGAGAAAGGGGCGCGCCGTGTGGCGGGAGCGGGCGTTGTTGACCAGGATGTCGATCCCCCCGAAGGCGTCCGCGGCCCGCTCGACCATCCCGCGCACGGCGGCGCGGTCGCGGACGTCCGCCCCCAGGGCCAGGCCGCGCCCCCCCGCCTCCTCCACCTTCGCGGCCACGGCATCGGCCAGGTCGCGGTTCTCCAGGTAGTTCACGGCGACGGCGCACCCCCTCCGGCCCAGCTCGAGGGCGATCGCGGCCCCGATGTTCCGGCTCGCGCCCGTCACCAGGGCCACCTTGCCCTTCATGTCCACTCCCGCGCTCTCCTTTCGCTTACTCGCCTCGCCCGGCCGTGTCGGCTTCGGTGACGTCGCCCAGGTAGACGTAGCCGGTCTCCTCCACGCTCCCCGCCCCGAAGTAGACCCCGATCATCTCGACGGGCTCGGTCCCGTCCAAGTTGCAGAGCCAGTGCTCCACTCCCCGGGGGATGTAGTGGAAGTGGCCGGCGCGCACCTCCACC
>JAZGDQ010000514.1:0-6017 GCA_036477985.1 bacterium | reverse complement strand
CCGTTTAGGTTTCCGCCCCTCCCGGCGGGCCGTCCCCGTCCTCCTCCGGGAGCGGCTCAGCGGCCTCGGCCGCCTCCGGAGCCTGTAGGGCGCGCGCCACCTTCTCCACCGGAAGGAGATTTTCGATCTCCCCGGAGGCGGACGCGCCCAGCTCCGAGAAGCGGCGGGCCGAGACGAGCACCCGGCTCTCGAACGAGCCCACCGCGCTGTTATACGACTCCACCGCCCGGTCGAGGTTCTTGCCCACGCCCGCGAAATGGCCCGCCAGGACGCTGAGCCGCTGGTAGAGCTCGCTCCCCAGGTCGCTGATCTTCTGGGCGCTCTCGGCGATCCGCTCCTGCCGCCACCCGTAGTGCACCGCGCGCAGCAGGGCGATGAGGGTGGTCGGGGTGGCCAGGATCACCCGCTGGCTCACGCCCTCCTCGATCAGCTCGGGGGCCTGCTCCAGGGCGGCGCTGAAGAAGCTCTCGCCCGGCAGGAACATCACGACGAACTCGGGCGTCTGCTCGAACTGCTCCCAGTACCCCTTGGAGCTCAGCTTGTTGATGTGGTTGCGGATCTGGCGCGCGTGGTCCTTGAGCCGGTCGCGGCGGCCCTCCTCGTCCTCCTCCTCCAGCGAATCGAGATAGGCCATGAGGGGGGCCTTGGCGTCCACGACGACGTTCTTCCCGCCCGGGAGGCGGACGATGAGGTCCGGGCGGAGCCGCCCGTCCTCGGTCTCGACCGACTCCTGCTCGGTGAAGTCGCAATAGGGGAGCATCCCGGCGATCTCGACCACCCGGCGGAGCTGGATCTCCCCCCACCGGCCGCGCACGGTGGGCGAGCGCAGCGCCTTGACGAGATTGCCCGTCTCCAGGTGCAGCTTCTCCTGCGTGCCCACAAGGGATTTCACCTGCTCCAGGAGGCTGCCGTAGGCCTGCTGGCGGGCGGACTCGATCTCCCGAATCTGGACGTCCACCTTCCCGAGGGACTCCGTGAGGGGGGCGACGAGGGCCTCCACCGAATCCCGGCGGGAGTCCAGATCCCCCCGGGCCTCGACCTGGATCTTCTCGAAGGCCGACTTCGCCAGATCCAGGAAGGAGCGGTTGTTGCTCTGGAGGGCCTCCGAGGAGAGGGCCTTGAAGGTGTCGCGCAGCTCCTCGGTGGCCTTCTCGAGGAGGAGGATCTTCTCCCCCGCGGACTTGCGCTCATGGAAGAGCTCGGTCTCGAGGCGGGCGGCGTCGGCCTTGAGGTCGGCCATCTCCCGGCCCCGGACCTCCAGCTCGCGGCGGGCGCCCTCGAGCGCCTCCTCCTGCGCGTCGAGGCGCCCGCTCATCGAGGCCAGCCGCCCGCGCCCGGCGAGCCAGGCGACGGCCGCGCCGGCGGCGACGGCGGCGACGGCGGCGAGAATCCAGAGCGCGGAATTCACATCCATGACGACCCCGCGAAGCGGCGCACTTTTCCCCTCACTCTTCGCGCCGGGAGGGCGACCGGCCGCTTTCGAGCGCCACCGCCGCATCGATCAGAATGCGGAGCACCTTCTCCAGCACATCGGGCGGGCAGGGGCCCTCGCTCACTTCGAGCGCGCGGGCGATGACCTCCTCCTCCCGGTTCGGAGCGCGCACCTCCATCCCGCGCTCCTCCTTGAAGCGGCCCACCTCCTCGCACACCCGCAGGCGCTCGTTGATCAGGCGCACGATCTCGTCGTCGCACTCATCGATGCGGCGGCGAAGCTCGTCCAGCGGATCGGTCACATTCCCCCCTTCCCGGTGACTTGGCGCCCTCCGCCCCCAGGCCCTCCCCGATATTTCTCTCGCGATTCCGCGGCGCCCACTATATTAGCCCTCCCCGGGGATTCCATCACCCTACGCCGGGGGCGCTGCCCCTCCCCCGGGCGCTGCCCCTCCCCCGGGAGCGGACCCTCCGCCGGGGGCGGACCCTCCGCCGGGGGCGGACCCTTCGCCGGGGGCGGACCCTTCGCCGGGAGCGCTTGCCCCTCCGCCGGGAGCGGACCCTCCGCCAGAGTCGGAGGCGCGGAGGCGCACCAGGGCGTCCGCCACGCGCCAGCGGCCCCCGGAGAAGATCACCGGGTTCAGGTCGATCTCCTCGATCCACTCCCCCCAGGCGGCGGCCGCCTCCGAAAGCCGGGCGGCCAACTCGGCGAGGGCGCCGAGGTCGGCGGGCGGCGCCCCCCGGAACCCCTCGAGGAGCGCGCGCCCCCGGAGGGAGCCGATCAGGGCGGCCGCGCAGGCCGGGGTGATCGGGGCGAGGGCCACGGCCACGTCCCCGAGGGCCTCGGCCGCCGTCCCGCCCGTTCCCACGAGGATCAAGGGGCCGAAGACGGGGTCGCGCACCGCGCCCAGAATGGCCTCCGCTCCCGGAGCGAACTCGGCCACCAGGGCGCCCTCCACCCGGGCCCGCGGCGCCCGGCGGGCGACCTCGGCCATCATCTCCGCCCAGGCGCGCTCCACCTCCTCCCCGCCGCCGAGGCCGAGACGCACCCCCCCCGCCTCGCTCTTGTGGGGGAGATCGGCCGCGCACGCCTTGAGCGCCACCGGGTAGCCGATTCGCCCGGCCGCGCGGACGGCCTCGCCCGCCGTGCGGACGAAGGCGCGCTCCACCGCGGGCAGCCCGAAGGAGGCCACCAAGTCCAGGCTCTCGGCCTCGTTCAGCAGACGTCCCTCCCCCTCCCTTTGAAGCGCGAGGAGGCGGGCGCGCGCCTTTGCATCCGGCGCGGGGGCAGCCCCCCCGTCCGACGCAACCCCCCCGTCCGGGGCGCCCTCCCCGCGCGCCATTCGGCCCAGCTCCACCAGACCGTGCGCGGCCAGCAGGAGGTTCTCCGCCCGCGTGGCCACCGGCGCCTCCCCCTCGCGCAGGATGCGAAGCCCCTCGGCCCCGATGTCCCCCGCCAGCCAGAGGTGGAGGAGGGGCTTGGGCGAGGCGCGCGAGATCTCCACCAGGGCGCGCGCGCGCTCCGGGGTGTGGGCCGGCGGATGGGGCGTCGAGACGGGAACGACGAGGTGGTAGGCGGGCTCCTCCAGAAAGGCGCGCACGGCCTCCTCGAAGCGCCCGGGCGCGGTCACGATTCCCCCCAGGTCGGCCGGGTTGCCCGCCGCGCCGAACTGCAGGAAGGGCGCGAGGCGGGCCTGGAGACTCTCCGGGGGGGGCGGAAGGGAGAGGCCCATCTCCTCCGCCCCGTCGGCCAGCATCACCCCCGTCCCGCCCGAATGGGTGAGGACGCCGACGCCCTCCCCCGCCGGCAGGGGGCAGCGGGCCATGATCTCGGCCACCTCGAAGAGGGCCTCGGGGGTGGGGACGCGCTGGATGCCCAGGGAGGAGAAGGCCGCCTCGAAGGCGCGCTCGGGCCCGGCGAGGGCGCCCGTGTGGGTGCGCATGAGGCGGCGCCCGGCCGGGGTGCGGCCCATCTTGCAGACGACGACCGGCTTTCCCGCCGCCAGCGCCGCGCGGGCGGCGGCGAGGAAGCGGGGGCCGTCGCGCACCGTCTCGATGAGAAGGGCGATGGCGCGCACCCCGGGATGATCGACGAGGAACGCGAGCGCCTCCCCGGCCTCGACGTCGGCCTCGTTGCCCGTCGAGATGGAGATGGCGAGGCCGCTCCCCCGCTCGGCCGCCAGGTTGTGGATGAAGCTCCCCGTCCCCCCGCTCTGGGTGATAAGGCCGACCGGGCCCGGCCTGATCTCCCCGGCCGGGCGCTCGAGACAGGTGAGGAAGCTCATGACCACCCCGGCCGCCGGGTGAATCACCCCGGCCGAGTTGGGCCCGAGGAGGCGCATCCCCCCCGCGCGGGCGATGGCGGTGAGGCGCGCCTGGAGGGCCTCGCCCTCGGCGCCCGTCTCGGCGAATCCCCCGCTGAAGAGAATGGCCCCGCCCGCCCCCTTTTCGGCGGCGGCCTCGAGCACCCCGGCGATGGCGGGGGGCGGCAGGGCGACGACGAGGGCGTCCGGCGCCGCGGGCAGATCCGCGACCGAGGGGAACACCTCGGCGCCCTCGACCGCGGGGCGCTTCGGGTTGATCCCCCAGATGGGGCCCTCGAAGCCGAAGCGCCGGAGGAAGGAGAGGACCCGCCTTCCGTGCTTGCCGGGGTCGGAGGAGAGCCCGGCGATGGCCACCGAGGCCGGCCGAAGGAGGCGCGAGAGGGCCTCCCTCGCCGGGAGGCCCGCGGCCCCCGCCGGGGGGCCCGCGGCGCCGGGCTCCGCGCGTGGTCCCATTTTCATCCTCTTCGGGGGTGGCGAACGGGGTGCATCCTACCACCGGGGCGCCGCATCCGCATGGCGGCCCACCGCATGGCGGCCCAGATCGCATGGCGGCCCAAGCAGCATGGCGGCTCGCCCTCAGGGGGCCCCGGCCGCCGCGAGGAAGGCGCGGGCCACCTCGGGCCAGGCGTATCGCCGCACGCGCACCCTCCCGGCCGCCCCGAGCCGGGCGCGCAGGTCCTCGTCCCCGAGGAGGCGGAGGAGGGCCTCGGCGAGCGCACCCGCGTCGAGGGGCGGGACGAGGAGGGAGACCTCCCCCGCGGGCGCCACCTCGGGGACGGCGGCGGCGTCCGCGGCCACGATGGGAAGGCCCGCCGCCATCGCCTCCAGGAAGACGATGCCGAATCCCTCCTGGCGGCTCGGCAGGCAGAACAGGTCGGCCCGGCGGTATTCCCGGCGCACCTCCTCGTCCCCGGCCAGCTCGCCGAGAAACGCGACCTCCCCCTCCAGCCCGAGCCGCGCCGCGCGCGCGCGCAGCTCCGGGAGCATGGGGCCTCCCCCCACGATCCGCAGCCGCACCCCGGGTGTGGCCGCCCGCACGGTCACCATCGCCTCCAGAAGGGTTTTCGTGTTCTTGCGGGGATACTGCCGGGCGACAGAGAGGATGACGGGGCCCGCCCCTTGCCGAAGCGGAGGGCCGTCGGCCGCCCAGAGGGAGAGGTCGATCCCCTCGGGGACCACGCGCACCCGCTCGGGCGCGAGGCGGTAGGCGGCCTGGGCTGCGCGGCGGCAGTACTCGCTCGGGACGATCACCCGCCCCGCCCGGCGCGCGTTCCGCCCCTCGAGCCGGGAGAGAAGCCAGAGGCGGGCGCGCGGCCCCCCCGTCTCGAAGCGCATCTCCTCGGCCGAGATCCCCTTGAGGCAGACGGCGTAGGCCTGGCCCGGCGCCGGGCGGAAGAAGCAGCCGTCGATGTCGAAGCCCGCCACCAGGTCGAATCCACCGTCCCGGGGGCGGGCGCCGTCCCGGGGGCGGGCGCCGTCCCGGAGGCGGGCGCCGTCCCTGATGCGGGCGCCCAGGCCGGCGTTATAGAGAAGGCGCGCGGGGGTGAGGCCCAGCCCCGCCCACCGCCGCCGGGGGCGGAGGTGGGTGACGCGGTGGCCCAGGCCCTCGAGTCCCGCGGCGAGGCCCGAGATGCCCACCGCGGTGCCGCTCCCCCGCGCCGGGTCGGAGGGCCAGGAATTCAGGAAGGCGATGTGCAAGGTCCGACCCCGGGGACGCGAAACGGGAGGAGGGGGAGGGAGTCCCCTCCCCCGGGCGCTCTCCGCCGCCTCAGAGCGCCTTGTCCGCCTTGGCGGCGAAGACGAAGTCGCTCTCGGTGAGGCCGTTGATCTTGTGGGTCCAGATGGTGAGGCGCACCTTCCCCCAGGCGAGATAGATGTCCGGGTGATGGCCCTGCGCCTCGGCCAGCTCCCCCACCTGGTTCGTGAAGTCGAGCGCCTGGCGGAAGTCGGGGAACTTGTACTCTTTCTCGATGTGGTGCTCCTCCAACACCTGCCAGCCGCCGCCGAGATCCTCTTGAAGCTTCGTCAACTCCTCCCCCTTCAGCGGGGGGACGCCGCCCTTGCAGGGAACGCACTCCTTGGCCGCTAAATCCGTCATCGCCCGAACTCCTTCTTCTGTCGCACAGAGGGGCCGGGACCCCACGGGGGCGCCGGGCCGCCCGGGAAGGCCGGGGGCCCCCCAAGGGGGCCCCACCTCCGATTCGCTTGAGAGATATCCGCCGGCGCGCATGGGCCGGGGATGAGGAATCGATCATTCCGGTT
>JAZGDQ010000513.1:0-2659 GCA_036477985.1 bacterium | reverse complement strand
CATCCACCTCTTCCACCCCGCCTTCCGCCGTCTCAAGGAGGAGGCCGCCCGGCTCGGGCGGTTGACGCACATCCGCGCCGAGGGGGGGAGCTGGGGCCCCTTCCGCGCGGACACCTCCCCGCTCTGGGACTACGGGCCCCACGACGTCTCCATGTGCCTGGATCTGATCGGCGAGGCGCCCTCTTCCGTCGCCGCCGAGCGGGAGGAGGCCCGGCAAACCGGGGAGGGCTACGGGGAGGTGGTCTCCCTCCGCCTCGAATTCCCGGGCGGGGGACGCGCCGCCGTCCGGGTCGGGAACCTGATGCCCGAGAAGCGGCGGCGTCTCACGGCCTACTGCGAGCGGGGCGCCCTGGATTTCAACGACCTGGCCGCCGACAAGCTCATCCTGCACGAAGGAGCGCCGCCTCCTCCTTCCGGGGAGGACCCCGCCCCGCCCCCGGGCGCGGGCCGGCCGGCGCCCGTTTCGGACGCCCTCCCTCTCACCTGCGCCGTCGAAGCCTTCGCCGCGGCCATCCGGGGCGAATCGAGGGAGGGCCTGGGACTCGCCCTGGCGGTCGAGGTCGTCCGGGTCCTCACGGCCTGCGACGCGGCGCTTCCCGCCCCGCCCGCCTGAGGCCCCGCGCGCTCAATCCGCCGTGATTCCCTCGAGGGAGAGGGGCTTCCCGTTCAGCACGATGGTGCTCGTGACGGGGACGGCCGCCGAGATCATATTCTCGGCGAAGCAGCCCTGCTTGGCGTTGCGGATGAGGGCGGCGACCTTGTCGGGCGGCGCGTCGGCCTCGATGACGAAATGGGTGCGCACGGCGGTGCACCCCGAATTCACCGTACCCTTCAGGACCGAGCCCTTGAGGAAATAGTCGAACTCGACCCGGCAGCTTCCCTTCTTGAACGGAATCTTCATCATGTGCGCGTACCGCGCAAGCTGGGTGAGGAGTCAGAAGCCCACCCCCATGGCGATGTAGCACAGCGGCTGGGGATAGGCGTCCTCCCCCCCGAGGCGCTCGGGCTCGTCGCAAAAGATCTCGAAATGGCGGTGGGTTCCGGACTTGAGCTGCCCCTTGCCCTCGACGGTCTCGGTGTCCGCCCGCATGGTGAAGACGTAGCCCTGCGAGGGAAGCTCGGGCTTGTCGATGGTGCGCTCCCCCGGTACGGCGCTTTCCTTGCGCGGGTCAAGCGGGGTTTCCATTTCCATCCAGCCTACCTCCTGAAATGCGATTTCACGGATCGGGGTGAAAGAAGAACTCATCATGCCCCCCGCGGGGGGGAAAGGGAACTCGCCCGCCCTTGACGGCGGGGGAGGGAGTCCGGGAAGCTGGGGAATCTCCGCCGGGGGCCGCCGGCCCCTCTTTCCGCCGCCGCGAGGAGGAGCGCCGTGGTCCGCATCGTCGTGCCCGACGACTACCCGGCCGTGCTCTCGGGCAGCGCGGCCGAAGGGAATCTCCACCGCCTGGGGAAGGCGGAGATCCACACCACCAAGCCCGAGTCGGGGGAGGAGCTCGCCCGCCGCGTCGGGGGCGCCGAGGCGGTCATCAACATCCGCTCGTTCTGCAAGTTCGACGCGCGCTTCTTCTCGGGCGCCGAAAACCTCCGGGTCCTCTCCCTCTGGGGCACCGGGACCGACAACGTGGACCTGGCGGCGGGGCGCGCGGCCGGGGTGACCGTCACGAACACGCCGGGCGTGGCCGCCGCATCGGTCGCCGAGCACGGCCTCACCCTCATGCTCGCCGCCGCCCGCCGGATTCCGCTCTACGACGCCGCCGTGCGGCGCGGGGAGTGGCCGCGCGGGCAGATGATCCAGATGACGGGCAAGACGCTCGGCCTCGTCGGCCTGGGCGCCATCGGCCGCCAGATGGCCCGCCTCGGCTGCGGGATCGGGATGAACCTCATCGCCTGGACCTTCCACCCCGACGACGCTTTCGCCGACGAAGTCGGGATCGAATGGGTCTCCCGGGAGGCGCTCTACGAGCGGGCCGACGTCGTCTCCCTCCACGTGCGCCTCTCGCCCGAGACCAAGGGCATGGTGGACGAGGCCGCCTTCGCGCGGATGAAGCCCGGCGCCATCCTCGTGAACACGGCGCGCGGCCCGGTCGTGGAGGAGGCGGCCCTCCTCCGCGCGCTCAAAGAGGGCCGGCTCGCCGCCGCGGGCCTCGACGTGTTCGGGGAGGAGCCCCTCCCCGCCGGCCACCCCCTCACCGAGCTGGAGAACGTCATCCTCTCGCCTCACAACGCGGGCGTCACGCCCGAGGTCACCGAGGCGGGCCTGCGCCTCGCGGTGGAGAACGTGGCCCGCTTCCTGGAGGGAGCGCCCCAGAACGTCGTGAACTAGGAAAGGACCCCGACCGTTTCATCTTCTTCATCTTCGCCGAAGATCTTCCCCGAAATATAGATGCAAAAAATCCCGCGGAATGATATCATATCCACCCAAACCAATATCCCGCCCTGAATTTGAATGGGGCGTAGGGACATGAAGCCCCCCACTCATCTTCCTTAGCGGAGAAGATGGCCATGGCTGCCGAAAAGAAGCATGCGACCGGAAGGGTGAAGGCCGGTGACCTGACGAAGCGAGCCGGCGTCGAGCAGATGAGGGCGCGCGGCATCGATGTCGAAGATTTGCTCACCAAACTCGTGGCCGCCGCGGGAGCGGAATTCACCACCTATT
>JAZGDQ010000512.1:0-4987 GCA_036477985.1 bacterium | reverse complement strand
GAAGCTCATCTACAACACGACGACGAACCAGAGCGAGCTCTACGACCTGGCCGAGGATCCGGAGGAGAAGACGAACCTCTTCTCGGCGAATCCCGAGGTGGCGCGGGGGCTTTGGGAGAAGCTGGCGGAGTTCCTCTGAGCGCGCGCCCGGGGGAGGGCGGGGCCCCTTGAGGGGCGTCCTCCGCATCGCCGGGGGGGCGCTTCGCTCTCCCTTCCACCGGCGCGAGGGGTGGTGCTACCTCCGCTACCTCGCCCGAGGCGTGGGCATGGCGGCGGCGGTTCGCCGGGCCGCCCAGGGGCTGGCCGGCTGGAGCGCGGTCGGGCAGCCCCCCCCGGGGTTTCCCGAAGGCGTCCTGGAGCCGGGCGGGGTCCCGGAGAGCGCCCCGGAGGGGGAGTTCCGGCCCCTCGGGCTCGGCGCCGGGCCGGAGGGGGAGGAGGAGATCCCCCCGCCCTCTCGGCCGCCCTGGGAGGGGGAGTTCGCCGATCCCGAGGACCGTTTTCGGGCCCACCGGTTCGGCTGGGCGCTCCCCGCACTGGCGCGGCGCCCTTCGGCGCAAACCCTCTCGGCGCATCTGGCTCTCGCCGCCGCCTGGCTCGACGCCCACCCCCCCGGCGAGGGGGCGGAGGGATGGGACAGCTACTCGGTGTCGGAGCGCGCGGTCCACTGGGCTTTCCTCCTCTCGGCCGCACGCGGGATGAAGGTTGCGCCCGCGCCCAGAATCGAAAAGAGCCTGGCGTTTCACGCCCGGCATCTCCTGGGCCGCCTCGAGCTGCGCGGGCCGGCCACCAACAACCACCTCATCAACAACGCGCGCGCCCTCTATCTCGCGGGGCGCTGCCTCGGGGAGGAGGGCCTGCAGTCGGCGGGGCGGGAGATTCTCGACTTCGGCGCCCGCGAGATGTTCACCCCCTCGGGCTTCCTCCGCGAGGGCTCCTCGCACTACCACATTCTCGTGTGCCGGACTTTCCTCGAGGTTCTTTGGGCGGCCCGCACCCGGGGGGCGGCCCAAGCCGGGGGGGATGACGCGCTTTGGCGCCGCCTCCGGGACCGGGCGGCCGGGATGGTCCGCGCCGCGGCCTTTCTTTGGGAGGGCGGGGACCTGCCCTTGATCGGCGACGTCTCGCCCGACTTTCCGCCTGAGTTTCACGCCGGGCTCCCGGCGGCGGGCCGGACGATTCTCGAACTCGGGGATTCGCCCCCCGCCCTCCGCCCCTCGGCCGGCCCCGGCTGGCGCTCCCTCGTATCGGAGGGCGCGGAGGAGGAGGAGCGCCCGTCCCCTCCTCCCGTCCAGGCCTACGCGGACGCGGGCTACTACCGGCTCGCCCGGGGCGGATGGCGGCTCTTCCTCTACGTGAACCCGCTCGGCCACGTCCCCCCCTGGTCCCACGGCCACGCCGACCTTCTGGGGTTCGTCCTCCATTCGGGCGCCTCGCCCCTGTTCGTCGATCCGGGCCGGGCAACTTACCTGGACAACCCTCTCGGCCGCGCCGGGAGGGGAGGGCGCGCCCACAACGGGCTCCTGGTGGACGGCCTCGAGGCTTGCCTCGTCCACGGCCACAACGCCTACACGCCCACCCTGCTTCCGGACTACTACGACCGCCCCCCCGCGGTCTCGGTCGAGGAGGGGGAGGAGGGCCCGCGCGCCGCCGTCCACTGCCCGGGCTTCGGGCGCATCCACCCCGGCCTTTCGGTGCGGCGCACCTTCGCCCTCGCCGACGCCGAGTTCCGCGTGGAGGATGAGATCGCGGGCGCGGGCCGCCGCCTCATCGAATGGCACTTCCACTTCCACCCCTCGGCGGAGGTCTCCCGCGCCGAGGGCGGGAGGCTGCGCATCGCCGCCGCCGGGGGCGAGCGGTTTTCGCTCGATAGCGAGGGAGGGGGCGAGGCGTCCCTCACCCTCCAAAGGGACACGGGGGGAAGCTTCCCCTCGGGCTGGTTCAGCCCGCGCTACGGCGAGCGCCTTCGGGCCTGCACGGCCGTGTGGCGGGCGCGGCCGGCCCTTCCCCACGCGCGGAGGTTCGTCCTCCGCCGCCTGGGCTGACGGAGAGGACTTTAGGCGAATGTGCGGAATCTGCGGCGTCGTGTCGGAGGGGTTCTCCCCCGCCGAGCGCCGCGAGGCGGTCGAGCGGATGTGCGCCGCCATGGTCCACCGCGGCCCGGACGACGCCGGAATCCACGAGTCCGGCCCGGCCTGCATCGGGATGCGCCGCCTGAGCATCATCGACGTCAGCGCCCAGGGCCGCCAGCCCATGGCGAACGAGGACGAATCGCTCTGGGTCGTCCTGAACGGGGAGATCTACAACTTCCAGGCGCTCCGGGCCGGGCTCGAGGGCCGGGGGCACGCCTTCCGCTCCCGGACGGACACCGAGGTCATCCTCCACCTGTATGAGGAGGCGGGGGCCGCCTGCTGCGACCGCCTCCGCGGGATGTTCGGCTTCGCCCTCTGGGACGAGAGGCGGGGGGAGCTGCTCCTCGCCCGCGACCGCCTGGGCATCAAGCCGCTCTACTACGCCGAGGTCCCGGGCGGCTGGGCCTTCGCCTCCGAGCTGGGGGCCCTCGCCGCGAGCGGGCTGGCGGCGGCGGAGATCGACGCGGCGGCGCTGGATCACTACCTCTCCTTCGGCTACGTCCCCCCGCCGCGGTCCATCCTCGGGGCGGTCCGCGTCCTGCCGCCCGGCCACCGCGCCCGCGTGCGCCCGGAGGGGTTCTCGATCGAGCGCTGGTGGGACTTTCCCGGGCCGGGGGAGAGGCCCTGCCCGGAGGCGGAGATCCCCGAGCGCCTGCGCGGCGTGCTCGAGGAGAGCATCCGCCTCCACCGCATCAGCGATGTGCCCCTCGGCGTCTTCCTGAGCGGGGGGATGGATTCGACCGCCGTCGCCGGGCTGATGGCGCGCCTGGTGGACGAGCCCGTGCGGACCTTCTCGGTGGGGTTCGAGGATGCGCCCGAGGGGTTCGACGAGACGGACTACGCGCGCGAGACCGCCCGGAGCATCGGGGCCGAGCACACCGAGGTGGTGACGAGCGGGGCGGCGCTGCGCGAGGAGCTTCCCCGGATGATCCGCCACCTCGATCAGCCGAGCTACGACGGGGTGAACTCCTACCTGGTGTCGAAGGCGGCGCGGGAGGGCGGGGTGACGGTGGCCCTCTCGGGCCTGGGCGGAGACGAGGTGTTCGGCGGCTACGGCACCTTCGACCTCATTCCCCGCTGGGGGCGGGCGGCCCGGGTGTGGGGCCGGGTCCCGCGCGTCCTGCGCCGGGCGCTGGGCCGGGCGCTGGGGGCGGGCGGCGCGAACGGCGCCCCCCCCACGAGCGAGCGCGGCCGGAAGGCGGGGCGGATGCCCTGGGTCGATTCCCCCGAGGGGCTCTACGCCCTCGCCCGCCTCACGCTGTGGCCCTCCGAGGCGGCCGCCCTCTATTCGGCCGATTCCCGCGCCCGGCTGGAGGAGGCGTCCGCTTCCTCCTCTTCTTCTTTTCCCTCCGCCCCCTCCGGGGACGCCCTCGCCCTCCTGCGCTCCCTGAGCCCGGCGGGGGCGCGGCCCTGGGAGATGGTGAGCCGCCTCGAGATGCAGACCTACATGGGCTGGCGCCTCCTGCGCGACACCGACGCCATGAGCATGGCCCATTCGCTGGAGGTGCGCGTCCCCCTCATCGACCATGAGGTGGTCGAGTTCGTCTGCGGCCTTCCGGCGGGCTGGGAGAAGAGGTGGGGGCATCCCAAGCGGCTGCTCGCGGCGGCGCTTCCGGACATCCTCCCCGAGCGGATCGTCTCGCGCCCCAAACAGGGTTTCGCCTTCCCCCTCGAGAAGTGGATGAAGGGGCCCCTGCGCGAGGTGGTGGAGGACGCCCTCTCCCCGGCCTCGGTGAGGCGGCGGGGGCTCTTCTCGGTGCAGGGGGTGGAGAACCTCTACGCGGGCTTCCTCCGGGGGGAGTGCGAGTACCCCGTCATCTGGCAGCTCGTCGTCCTCGAACTCTGGCTGCGCGAGACGATGGATCATTCGGGGAAGCGTCCCGCCGCCTCCCGGCCCGCGGCCGGGTAGGGCGCGCCGATGATCAGCGTCCTCATCACGGCCTACAACGCCGAGCCCTACATCCGCGAGGCGATCGGGAGCGTCCTCTCCCAGACCGAGAAGGACATCGAGTGCGTCGTCGTGGACGACGGCTCGACCGACGGAACCCTCCGGGCCGCCCGCTCGCTGGAGGATCCGCGGCTCCGCGTCATCGAGGGCGGGCGGATCGGACGCGGCCGGGCGCTCAACCTCGCCCTGGCGGAGAGCCGGGGGGAGTACGTGGCCATTCTGGACGCCGACGACCTTTCCCATCCCCGGCGGCTGGAGATCGAGCGCCGGGCGCTGGAGGCCGCGCCCGGGTTCGCCGTCGTGGGGACGGGGCAGATCTTGACGGGCGAGGGGGAGGCGCCGGACTGGCCCGAGGCGGGCGGAGAGGACGGGCCGCTCCCCTTGCGCGAGGTCTCCCGCGACCTCGTCTTCATCAACCCCCTTTCCCATCCCACCCTTCTCCTGCGGCGCGCGGCGCTGGAGAAGGTGGGGGGATACGACGAGGCGCGGAAGGATCTCTTCGACTGGGACCTCCTCATCCGCCTCGCCGCCGAGGGCTTCGGGCTGGGCAAGCTCCCCGTACCGCTGGGGGCGAAGCGGATTCACCCGGGCCAGTTCTTCGAGGGGAGGAGGCAGTTGAGCTACATGGTCCACTGCCTCCAGGTGCAGGGACAGGCCGTCCGCGCCCTGGGGCGCAGCCCCCTCCTGTGGATCACCTTCCCCTTCATCTTCCTCTACCGGATGCTGCCCCGGGGGCTTCGGATGCCGGCGCGCCGGGGCGTGGGCGCGGTCCTTCGGGGCGCGGCCCGGCCGGGCGCGGGCCGGGAGGGCGGGTGAGCGCTCTGCGCGCGGTCGCGCTCGATTTCGACGGGGTGATCCTCGAGTCCACCGGGATCAAGGCCGAGGCCTATCGCGCCCTCTTCCGGGCGCA
>JAZGDQ010000511.1:0-2649 GCA_036477985.1 bacterium | reverse complement strand
CGTGCAGCCCCCCAGGAGAAGGACGGCCGCGAGGGCGTAGGCGCCCCCCCGGGCGAATGAGGCCCCCCGGGCGAGGGCGCTCCCCCGGACGAGGACTGCCCCGCGCGGGTTCATGGCCTCCCCGCGGCGGCGGCCTTTTCGGCCGCGGAGTGACCGTGCGGCCGCTCCAGCTTGTCGGGGAGGAGGAGGAAGCCGCCGATGAGGATGGCCGCGCCGAGCGCCGTGATGAAGGCGCCGGGCCCTATCAGCTTGAGGCCCGCGTTTCGCTCCGCCTCCCCCTCGGCCTCGAGGCGCGCCTTCTCCCTCCGGCCCTGGCGGATCACGAAGGACCCGAAGAGGGCGAGGAGAAGGCCCAGGATGGCGGCCGAGAGGCGGAGGAAGCCGGGCTCCTCGGCGAGGGAGGCGAACAGCTCATACTCCTCAACCGCGCCGTGGGCGAAGGCAACCCCCTCCCCGAGCGCCACGAGGGCGGCGGGGGCGGCGGGGGCGAGGCCCCGCGTCATCAATGAAAATGGCGCCCGCATGCCGATCCTCCCCGTTTCCCGGATTGTCGCCCATAGGCGGGCGCCCGGCCAGCGCGCCCGCCCGTCCCCTTCTCCCCGCGCTTTCCCGGCCCCGGGGAGGAGAGGGGGCGCGGCGAAGCCTGCGGGCGGGATGGGGGCGCCGCGATCCTCCTCGAATCTACTGTTCTTTCGGAAGGGGAGTGATGGCCTACATTTCCTGGGCCGGCGGGGAGGAGAGGCCCCGCCGCTCAGGCGCGATCGGGGAGGCCGGACCGGAGGAGCGGGGCGGCGCCCGGGGAGAGGCGAAATGCCCGTATGGACTTGGGAGTGGGTGACGGGTGCGATGGCGGGCGTCCTCACGCTGGCGCTCTCCCTCGCGGGTCTGCTCGGACGTCTTGTCTACGTCGAGCTGCGCGGGCGGATCGAGCGGGCCGAGCGGGGGCTGCGCCGGCGGACGGAGAGCGTGGAGGCGGAGCTTCGCGGGCGGATCGAGCGGGCCGAGGTGCGGATCGACGAGATCCACCTGCGCTACGCTCGGCGCGACGACATCACGCGCGAGCTCGAGTCCATCCGAAAGGCCTTCGCCGAGGTGTTCTCCGAGTTGCGCCGCGCGAACGAGGGAATCGCCGCCCTCCGGGGGGCCGGCGGGTCCCGCCTCGACGAGGAGGCGGACGCTTGATATGGAGGCGAAAGGGAAGAAGGTGAACGAGCTTGGCAGCCGGATCCTACGGGGCGACATCCTCAAGACGCTCTACTACCAGGACGCCTTCGGCCCCCGCACCCGGGTGGGAAGCCTCATGCTCTGGGGCGCCCTCCGGGAGGCGGGCCACCACGAGGGCGGGGAGCCCCTCTCGCGGGAGACGCTCGAGCGCTTCGTGGACGAGCTGGCCGGGATGGGACATCTCAAGAAGGTGGTGCCGGGGGCGGTGGGCAGGCTCCTGACCGACTACGAGGTCCACCTCACGCGCAAGGGACGCGGCCTCCTCGAGGGCGCCTTGCCCGGGGAGCCTTCCGTTCTGATCGGAGAGGTGTGATGGCGGCGCGAAGGATCGGATCGCAGGCCAAGGTCCGAAGGATGAAGCCGGAGCGGGAGACCCCCCCTCTGCGGGCGGCCGGTGAGGCGGACCCGCCCGCCGGGGATTGCAACGGCCTGGACCTCCGCGGGGGCATCGAGAAGATGCGCCGGATCGAGGATCTGGTGAACCGCCTTCTGTGGCGCCTGGGCGGGGGAGACGACGCGGGCCAAACCAGGGGGGCGCCGGATTCGGGGGCCGACTCCGAGTCGCGGATGACGGCGCTCGCGCGGCGGGTGCTCCTCACCAAGGCGGTCGAGGCCGCGGTCGATCTGTCGGGCGATGCGATGAAGGCGCTTTCCCCGGACCAGCTCGCGCGGATGATCTCGCGCTTCGAGGAGACGCGGATCGCCTCCGACCGCCTGCGGCTCCAGTGGACCAAGGGGGTCGAGGCGGCGAAGGAGGCCATAATCGAGAGGCTCGAGGAGGAGCTCCGGGAGCAGCCCGAACTGATGGCCTCGATTCGCGGCGTGATCGACTCGGCTGCGGGAAATGTGTCCGATGAAGCGGAGGACGCCTGAGGGTCGAGCGGATCCGGGTCATCCTTCATTTCGGGCGTCATCCCTCCTGTACCTGAATTCCGGTTTCATGACCTCGCCCGTTGCATCCGGGGGCCTGGCTTCGGGGTTGCGTCTCGGCGCCCGCGCGCGAGGCGGGGCGCGCTTTCCGCCGGGCGCCCGGGGCTTCCCGGCCGCCAGGGGCAAGGCGCGCTCTAGGCGATGAACGCCTCGTCGGGGAACCACTGGAGGTTCTCGTGCGGAACCTCGGCGGAGTCCCCGTCATCCTGGAGGCGGTCCTCGTCGGCGGCTTCGGCGTCCTCGGAGAGGCGGACCTCGTCGTAGGGTCCCGCTTCCATGTAGTAGGAAAGAGCGTTCTTCATCGAGATGGAAATTTCGTTGAATCCGGTGGAAGCCATTTTCTTTCCCTCCGTCTCTTTTTTCCTTGCCTGCCGGGCTTCGGAAAAGTTCGGGCCGGTTTTCACTCCCATGAAAAGCAACAGGCGTGCCATCTCGGAGGGTTGGAAAGATTTCCTTCTGTAAATGAATTTTTCCTCACAGAAATTGTAGTGCGGC
>JAZGDQ010000510.1:0-8961 GCA_036477985.1 bacterium | reverse complement strand
TCGGGCTCGAGGGCCTGGTCACCTACAAGTACCAGCTCGAGGGGGAGGGCCACCTCGTTTCGGAGTACGACGGCGAGGGCGCCCGCCCCTTCCTCCACCGGCCCATTCCCACAGACGGCGGCGGCCCCTAGTCACCGACGGTCCCCGGCGGGGCGGCGGTCCCCGGCGGGGCGGCGGTCCCCGGCGGGGCGGCGGTCCCCGGCGGGGGTCCGGAGGTTGGGTCTCGCCTGATGGATCTTGCCCGGCGGCCGGCGCGCACGCCGTGAAGGAGCGTTTTCGTGAAGAAAGCCTGGCCCGTTGTGTTCGGCGTGGGGGCGGCCGCCCTCGTCGCCGTCTTGCTCCTCTTCCAGGACGGATTCCGCGGCCCCGATCTTTCCGGCTCCCCGCCGGAGGAGATCTTCCGGGTGACCTGCGCCGCGTGCCACGGCCTGCGGGGGGAGGGCATCCTCAACAAGGGGGCCGCCCTTCGGGGGATGGGCATTCCGGCCGAGAAGGTCAAGGCCATGGTCCGCAACGGCAAGAACATGATGCCCGCCCAGCCCCACATCAAAGGCGAGGCCCTCGAGCGCCTGGCGAAGTACGTCGAGGGGTTGCGGTAGGCGAACGGCCGGTCTGCTCCGAAGTCCCGGTTCTGGCTCTCGAAAATCCAAGCGGTCATATATGCGGGGGAGGCGCTCTCCTGCTCACGAGGGAGATCTTCGCGCCGGGCGCCCCGAGGAAGGAAGGAATTCCAGCCGCCCGCTTTGCCCTCCCCCTACCAGACCAAATTCGGAAGCCAGAGGCTGATCTGGGGGAAGAGGATGAGGAGGGCGAGGGTGAGAACGTCCATCGCCAGGAACCAGAAGATTCCCTTGAAGATGGTCTCGAGCGGAACCGCGTCCCCCACCACGCCCTTGAGGATGTAGACGTTCAGGCCGACCGGCGGGGTGATCAGGCCGATCTCGAGGTACTTGATCATGATCACCCCGAACCAGATCAGGTCGTAGCCGAGATTCTCGATCACCGGCGTCACCACCGGCAGGGTGAGGAGCATGATCCCCAGCGGGTCCATGAAGGTCCCCAGGATGATGTAGATCATCGAGAGCGCCAGGAGGATTCCGAGGGGGGGGAGATCCAGCCCCGCCGCCCACTGGGTGAGCGCGCCGGCCACCCCGGTGACGGCGATGAAGCCCACGAAGATCTTCGCCCCCAGGACGACGGCGAAGATCGAGCTGGCCTGAAGGACCGTCTCCACCAGCGCGCTCCGCGAGTTCCGCCGGTTGAGGCGCCGGGAGACCCAGCCCAGGCCCCAGGCGCCGGCCGCCCCGAAGGCGGCGGCCTCGGTCGGCGTCGCCAGGCCGGTGTAGATGCTCCCCATCACGACGATGAAGAGGGCGATGATGGACCAGGTGTCCGTGAGGGAGCCGAAGCGCTGCCGCCAGGTGAACGCCTCGGCCCGCGGGGCGAGGTCCGGGTCGGCGACCGCCCGGACCCAGACCATTCCCATGTAGATGAGCGCCGAGAGGATTCCCGGAATGAAGCCCGCGATGAGCAGCCTGCCGATCGACTGCTCGGTGAAGATCCCGTAGAGGATCATCAGGATGCTGGGGGGGATGAGGGAGCCCAGGGTCCCGCTCGCGGCGACGACGCCGGTGGCGAGCCCCTTGTCGTACTTGTAGCGCAGCATCTCGGGCACGGCGATCTTCCCCATCGCGGCGGCGGTTGCGAGGCTCGAGCCGCTCACGGCGGCGAACATGGCGCACCCGGCCACCGAGGACATGGCCAGCCCGCCGGGGAGGCGGGAGAGCCACATCCGGGCCGTGCCGTAGAGGTCGCGCGTGAAGCCCGCCTCGAAGGCGACATAGCCCATCATCAAGAAGAGGGGTATGGCCACCAGGGGGAAGGAGGCGATGAACGAGAAGGGCTCGAAGGCCACGTAGGACCAGGCCGCCGTCCATCCCTGCTCCAGGTTCAGCGCGCCCCCCTCGGGCCAGCCCGTCGCCAGGATGAGCCCGAAGAATCCGACGGTCGCGAGGGCGAAGGCGATCGGGATCCGGATGAAGATCAAAAGGAGCAGGACGGTCAGGCCGCCGAGCCCCAGGGAGGTGGGATCCATATCGCCTCTTATCCCTTGGGGCGCAGATGGGCGGCGAGGGACTGGACCAGCTCGACGATGAGGCGGATGAAGAGGAGGAACACTCCCAGGAAGAGGGCGAACCGGCTCGGCGACTCCGGAAGCTCGAGGGGGCCCTCGACGTAGGCGCCCACGCTAAAGGCCGCGTAAAAGTCCATGAACGTGGCCCCGCTGATGACGCCGAAGATGACCGCCCCGACCAGCAGGCTGAACGTGTCCAGGACGGCCCGGCCCCTCTCCGGCATCCAGTCGGTGAAGATGGTGACGTTGACGTGTGCGCGTTGGCGCTGAACGTAGCTCAGCGGGATGAAGACGACGAAGATCATGAGCAGCTCGCTCATGACCAGATCGTCGGGGATGGGGGAGTTGAAGGCGTAGCGCCCGATCACCGAGACGGTGGTGATTCCCGTCATCAGGACGAGGGCCGCGATGGCGGCCGCCACCATCGCCCGCTCGATGAACAGCGAGAAATTTTTCATAGCGGAAGCGCGCGCGGCCGAGCCCCGGAGGCGGTTCCCCAAAACCCGGCCGCCCGGCGGATCAGCGCGTCCAGGGGTAGCCCTTGGACTTCAGCTCCTTCCGGAACTTGCCGCGTATGCGCCGGAAGGAGGCGAGAATCTTCTCTCCGTCCACCCCCTTCTTCTTCATCTTCTTGACCCATCCCTGGGTGAAGGCTTCGGCCTTGGAGGCCCACCGCTTCCGCTCCGCGGGGTCCAGCTTGTGGAACTTCACCCGCTTGCCGCCGATTCCGGCCGTGAGCGCCTTCCGGGTCTTGGTCACGTCCTCCAGGTAGGCCTGGGCGTATTTGTCGATGAAGCCCTTGCTCACCTCGGTCATGACGCCCCGGATCTTCGCGGGCATGCTCTTCCAGAGCTTGAGGTTGATCCCGGCGCCGTAGCCCAGAACCTGCCCCATCCTCGCCTCGGTCAGATGTCCGGCCACCTCGAAGTGCTTATAGGATTTGACGAAGGGGATGTAGTTGATCGTTCCGTCGATCGTGCCCCGGTCCAGCGCCTGGTAGAGCTCCCCGAATCCGATCTTGACGGGGACCGCGCCCAGGCTCTTCAGCAGAAGGGTGAAGCCGCCCGTCGCCCGGATTTTCTTTCCCTTCAGGTCCTTCACCGAGAGGATCGGATCCTTGCTCAGGAGGTCCACCGGGCCGGTCGTGAAGTTCGTCAGGATGTGGACCCTCTTCTTGGTCGTCTCGGCGCGGAGGGCGGGGACGGTTTGGCGCATCTCGTACCAGGTGTGCATGCCCACCCAGGGGTCCCCGCCGCCGAAGGGGGCGTTGGCCAGGTTCCAGATCGGAAGATCGGCCGGGGTGTAGATCCCCAGGATGGTGCCGGTCTCGGCCAGCCCGGAGCCGACGGCCTTGAGGGTCGCCTTTCCCTTGACGAGGGACTGGCTCCAGAAGAACTTGATCTTGACCTGGCTGTTCGTGCGCTTCTCGAGCTGCTCGGCCCACCACATCAGGGATTTCGCGCGCGGCCCGCGCGGGGGGCCGATGTCGGAGTACCTGAGGTTGTAGTTTTGCGCGGCGGCGGGCGGAGCGCCCAGCAGAGCGGCCGCGACGAGAATTCCGAGCGTGCACCGAATGATGTTCGTCATATCCACCCCTCCTCCACCGGGAGCGCGCGCGGGCGCGGCTCCCCCCAAAGAGCGCAAGGTCCATAAAGACTTGGAAAGCGTGCTTTTTTTGTAACTATTTTGAGTGAGACTGTCAACAACGGAAAATTCGGGGTTTGCGCAACCGGAGAGGGCGCCCCTCCGGGCGCACTTCATTCGCCTTGGAACGGGTAAATAGACTCCAGCCTCAAGATCTGCGTCAGCTCGTCCAGGGCGGCGCGGCTCTCCCCGATGAGGTCGGAGTCGGCGAGGTCGTCCGGGCCCAGCCGATCGCGATAGTTCCTTTCGACCCATCTCCTCAATTCTTCATAAAGCCTGTCCGTCATGAGGACCGGTTGATGGACCCGCTCCAGCTCCGCCTCCGTGAGAGCGACCCGCAGCCGCAGGCAGGCGGGGCCGCCGCCGTTCTTCATGCTCTGGCGAATGCCGATGAAATGCGCCTCGCGGATAGGGTTGTCGCCCAGGACGATCTCCTCGATGAGTCTTCCCGCCCTCTCGTCCGCCTCGCACTCGGAGGGGGCGATGAAGGCCATATCGCCGTCCGGAAGGCTCACCAGTTGACTGTTGAAAAAGTAGGTCCGCACGGCCTCGCCGAGGGAAAGTTGTTCGGGGCGGATTTCGATCGTTTTCAGATCGTCCCGGCAGACCTGTTCGTATTTCCCCCTTAACCCGTCGATGACTTTTTGGCCCTCGGCGTACGCCTCGGTGTGGTGGAGAAACACGTTGGCGTTCCCCACCGCGATGACGTCATGGTGAAACACCCCTTGATCGATCGCCTCCGGGTTTTGGCGGGCGAGGACGATTCGCTCCGGCGCCAATTGGTGGGTCCGGCCAATCGCCTCGGAAGCCTCCCGGGTCTGGCGCGCGGGGTGATCATGAGGCCCATTTTGGGAGGAAACGCGGTCCTCCCTTCCGTAGATGAACAGCTCCACTCCCGGTTCGCCGTAGGACCGGCACAGCCTTGTGTGGTTGGCCGCCCCCTCGTCCGCAAAAAAGAGGCTGGCCGGCAGGGGGGGATGGTGGCAGAAAACGGATTCGTCCCGAAAGATGGCTTTCAGGAAGCGCGCGGTGGACTCCGCCTCGATGGAGCGGTGAAAAAGGCTCACCAGGTTGGCCGGCGTGATGTGAACCTTGCCGTCGGCCGTGTCCGCGCTGGGGGAGACAGTGGCCGCATTGGCCGTCCACATGCTCGACGCGCTCCAACAGGCGGCCAAGAGGGCGGGATCTTTTTTGTGGGCTTGCTCCAGGACCTTGGCGTCGCTCCCGTGAAATCCCAGCCGCCTCAGGATCTTGAGATCCGGTCGCTCTTGAGGGGGAATCACCCCCTGTTTCAGCCCCAGGTCGCACAGCAGCTTCATCTTTCGGAGCCCTTGCAGGGCGGCCTCTTTGGGGTGAGAGACGCTCTGTCCGTGGGCGATGGAGGCCAGGTTGCCCGGGGAAAGCCCCCCGTAGTGGTGGGTGGGTCCCACGATCCCGTCGAAGTTGGCCTCGTGCGCTCTTTGCGTCATCTGAAATTTCCGGCGCCTTGGGATTGGGTGGGGGGGCGGAGCGGGGCGAAGCGCACATCATCGCCGGCGCCTGCGTTGAGGGTGCGGGCCGTGGCTCCGTTGATCCGGACCCCGCCCTCCTTCAGGCGCTCCAGCGGGGCCATGCACGCCCGAAAATCCAGGGAGGTGTTCGAGACGATGAACGCCTCCGAGGAGATTTCCGCTTCCGTGATTTCTTGAATGGTTTCCCTCCGGCTCTCCCGGACCGTTCGAACCTCGGAGAGGTCGGCCCGGACGATGGGGCCTCCCTCGAATACGTCCACCATCCCGCTGAGCCGGAAGCCTTCCTCCTCGAGCAATCTCAGCGCCGGGCGGGTTTCCGGGTGCACATTCCCGATCACCTCCCGCGCCTCCCGGGAAAGGAGGTCGATGTAGATGGGATGGGTCGGCATGAGCTCGCCGATGAAGCGCTTGTCCTTCATGCTGAGGTAATCGGCTTCGGGAAACTCGATCTCGAAAAAATGCTTTCCCAGCGCATCCCAAAGCGGAGAACGCCCGGATTCGTCCACGACGCCGCGCATCTCGGCGATGACCTCGGGCTCGAACCACTCTTGGAATTCCGCCATGAACACGAAGCGGGACAGGGAGAGGAACCTTCCGAGGCCTCTTTTTCTGTGCTCGGGCGAAAGAAAGAGGCTTCCGATCTCGGAGGGCCCGCTGTGTTCCCGCACCAAATGAAGCATTCTGATTTCGCGTTGGACCTTGAGGACTTTCGACTCATGGCGGGTCGTCTCGATCCGGTAGGCGTAGAAGGGCTCGAAGCCCCCCACCTTGGAGGCGATCCCGCAGGTTCCCATCAACTTCCCCGAGTCCTCGTCCGAGAGGACAAAAAGATAGCTCTCGCCGCGGGGTCTTTTCTTCTTCTGCGCGAAGCTGGTCAGGGATTCGTTGATCCTTTCCTCGAGCAAATTCCTGTCGCTCGGGAGGGTGGTCAGCCCGAACGATTTAAAATTCAGCAAGGATATAAGCGGATTCAGATCCCCGGGCGCGATGGGGCGAAGGAGTATCATGGCGATGCTCGCCTTTTGCGGTGAGGGAAAATTCAGCTGCGACTCGTCCTGGAGGATTCGTTATTCTTCCATGCCACGCGAACCCGATTGTAAGGCCCCAGAATCCAGGCCGCCCGGAGCATCCCCCCTCTGATGGAGCGCTCGGGTCCACGAAGGGGAATCGATCCCATGTATAAAGTATGGCCTTGATTGGAATGCTGTCAAAACGCCGCGAGGCCAGAGAGGGGCGCGGCGCGCGCGCTCCCCTATTTCCAGGGCGTGAAGGCGGGTTTTTTTACCCCCGGCTGCGCCCGGCCGTGCGGGCCGCGAGGAGGTAGGCGGCGAGGCCGAAGAGGAGGGTGACGAGGAGGGAGACGCCCAGGGCGGGAAGGTCTCCGGCGGCCTCGGGGCGGGCGAGGTGGAGGCTGCGCCGCAGGGCGGCGACGCCGTAGGTCAGGGGGTTGAGGCGCATCACCCAGCCCAGCCAGGCGTGCGCCCCCGAGACCGGGAAGACGGCGCCCGAGAGGAGCCACAGCGGGATGAGCAACAGGTTCATGACGGCGTGGAAGCCCTGGGTGGAGTCCAGGCGCCAGGCGAGGAGGAGGCCCAGGCTCGTGAGGGCGAAGCCGATGAGGGCCATGACGGCCGCCGAGGCGAGAGCGCTCGCCGGGGTCAGCGAGATCCCCGCCAGCGGGGCCGCGATGAGGAGGAGAGCCCCCTGGAGGAGGGCGAGGGTCGTCCCCCCCAGCGCCTGGCCGAGCACCACCGCCGCGCGGGGCGCCGGGGAGACGAGGACGCCCTGGAGGAAGCGCTCCCGCCTGTCCTCCACGGTCGCGATGGTCGCGAAGATCGCCGTGAAGAGGATCACCATGGCGAGGATGCCCGGGTAGAAGTAGGCCAGATAATCCCCCTCTCCCCCGGCGCCGGGCGGGCGGAAGGAGGCGCCGAAGCCGCTGCCCAGCAGGATCCAGAAGAGGACGGGCTGCCCCAGGGCGCCGTAGACGCGGCTCCGCTGGCGCAGGAAGCGGACGATCTCGCGCCGCCAGAGCGTCCAGACGGGAAGGAGGAAGCCGCTCACGGCGCCGCCTCCCTCGCGCGCTCCGCCTCCGTGCGCCAGAAGCGGCGGCCCGTCTTGCGGACGAAGACGTCCTCCAGGGTGGGGCGCCCGAAGGTGATGGAGCGCACCTCCCCGGGGAAGGCCTCGATCACCCGGGGGATGAACTCGTGGGCGCGGTCGCGCTCGATGCGCAGGGTGCCGTCCACCAGGGCGGCCTCGGCCCCGAATTGCGCGCGCAGCTTCTCCCGCAGGGCGGCCGGATCGGCCGCGTGGATGACGACCACGTCCCCTCCCACGCTCGCCTTGAGGACCTCGGGCCGGTCGAGGGCGACGAGCGCGCCCTCGTGGAGGATGCCCACCCTGTCGCAGCGGTCGGCCTCCTCCATGATGTGGGTGGTGAGGATGACCGTCGTCCCCCGCTCGGTGCGCAGGCGCTCGAGCTCCTCGCCGAAGTCGCGCAGCGCTCCGGGGTCGAGGCCCGTTCCCGGCTCGTCGAGGAAGAGGAGGTCGGGCCCGGGGAGGAGGGCCTTGGCGAGCTCGACCCGCCGCTGGAGCCCGCCCGAGAGGATCTCCACCCTGTCGCCCGCCCTGTCGGCGAGGCCGAAGCGCGCGAGGAGATCCCCGGCCGCGGCCCGAAGGCTCTTTCCGCGCATCCCGTAGAGGTTCCCGTGGTGGATGAGGTTTTCCAGGACGGTGAGGATGGGGTCCAGGCTGGGGTGCTGAAAGACCACCCCGATGCGCCGGCGCACGGCGGCCGCCTCCTCCGCCACCGAGTGGCCGAGGACGCGGGCCGAGCCGCCCCCGGCGGGCATGAGGGTGGTGAGGATGCGGAACAGGGTGGTCTTCCCGCCGCCGTTCGGCCCCAGGAGCCCGAAGATCTCCCCGCGCGCCACGGTGAAGCTCACCCCCGCCAGCGCAACCCGCTCGCCGTAGGCGTGGCGGAGCCCCTCCACCTCGAGGGCGGCTTCGGCGCTCACCGGGTCTGCTCCGGGCCGATGCCGGCCGGGGGGCGCGCGCCCTCGCGGCTGACGAGAAAGTCCAGGCCGAGCCACAGGCTGCGCGCGTAGCGGAAGAAGAACAGGGGGAAGGCGACGCAGAAGGCGCCCCACGCCAGGAGCTGGCGGGGGAGGGTGAGGGCTCCCTGGAGGAGGAGGAATCCCGCCAGGGCGATGCCCGCCGTGGCGGCGTAGTTGATGTAGATGGACCCGACGAAATAGCCGGGCTCGCGCTCAAAGCGGAGCCCGCAGCCCGGGCAGGTCTCGTGCATCCGGAAGGGGCTCCTGAAGAGGGGGGCCGCCCGGCAGGCCGGACACCGGAGGCGGAGGGCGCCGAGGAGGGTCCGCAGGAGGGCGCTCATGGCCGCGGGAAGAGTTGGTAGAGGAAGAGGTAGACCGCGACGCCCGAGACCGAGACGTAGAGCCAGATGGGAAAGGTCCAGCGGGCGATGCGGCGGTGGCGGTCGAAGCGCCTCCGCCAGGCGCGGTGGAGCGTGATGACGGCGAGGGGGGGGACGGAGGCCGCGAGCACGGTGTGGGTGATGAGGAGGGTGAAGTAGCACGTGCGCACCCACCCCTGCCCCGTGAAGGGGACCGAGCCCACGTTGTAGTGGTAGATGAGATAGGAGGTCAG
>JAZGDQ010000051.1:0-3789 GCA_036477985.1 bacterium | reverse complement strand
CTGGAAGAGATGCATGCCGCCGTACTCGGTCTCGTAGGGCGGGCACTGCTTCGAGATCGTGTGGCCGAAGACCTCCTCGAAGCGCCGCTTGAGGCCGTCGAGGTCGCCGCACCCCTCCACGCGGAGGCCGTCGGCGTGGGAGCGCATGAGGCCGTAGCCCTCCTCCTCGGCGAGAATGGCGCTTGCCTGGGCGAACTTCTCCCGCTCCCCGGGAGCGGAAAGGAGCTCCCAGGCCGCGGCGTCGGGATAACGGAAACACGCGGCCAGATGCGAGTAGATCCGGCTCCTCGCCAACGGAATCAATCTTTCGGCGTCGATGGTGGAGTCCATGTCGCTCCTCATCAGATGCTGTTGGGCCGCTCGGCGGGCCGCCTCTGAACGGTTTCCTCGACGTTGAGGCGGACGAGCTCGTTGCCCTTTTCGTCGTAGCCAATCACGGTGTCGTCGTAGAGGGCCCAGGGCTTCCCGGCGATCTTGGTCTCGAAGACCTTGGGGCCTTGCTTGATCTCGTACTTGAAGATAACGGCCTGCTGGGCCCGGAAGAGTTGGAGGACGGCCAGCAGCTCGCGCGAGGGGGCCGTGTAGCGCTCGACGGCCGCGTCCGCCCCGGGGCCGAACATTTGGCGCAGGTAGGGCCGCGGGACCCACCGCGGGGGAATGTAGTAGCCGTTCGGCTCGGTCCCGAACTGGGGATAGAGGGGCAGGGCCACCTTCTCCTTCTTCACCAGGAAGTAGAGGGGGTTCTGGGGATCCTTGGCCCAGTCTTTCGTCTTCGCGTCGATGCTGACGAGCCCCTGCATCCGGATCTTCCCGACGCAGGCCGTCATGCAGCGCGTCTCCCAGGGAATTCCGCCCGAGAGCTTCTCCTTCCCCTCGAGCCGCGGGTAGCAGGCGATGCATTTCTCGCTCGTGCGCGTCGTCGTGCGGAACATGGGCTTCTTGTAGGGGCAGGCCTCCACGCACTTGCGGTAGCCGCGGCATCGCTCCTGGTCGATGAGGACGACGCCGTCCTCGGGCCGCTTGTAGATGGCCTTTCGCGGGCAGGCGGCCAGGCAGGCGGGATAGGTGCAGTGGTTGCAGATGCGCTGGAGGTAAAAGAACCAGCTCTTGTGCTCGGGAAGGCGCACGCCCTCGGGATCGTACTTCGAGCGGACTCCCTTGCGGCCCTTGGCGGCGTCCTCGCCGATGTTGGGAGAGGTCCACTCCCGATCGTCCGGCATGTAGCCCAGAACGCGCTGGGGGCCCTCGGGCCCGATCCGCCGGGAGGCGGCCTCGAATACGGTCATTCCGCCGTAGACGCCGTAGGGCCGGCGCCCGCCGTTCTTCGAGGCGTCCCAGACCTGCCCGTCGGGATTGGCCTCCTCCAGCATCTGGAGGAGCTTGACGTCCCACGACTGGGGGTATCCGCCGTAGGGCTTCGTCTCGACGTTGTTCCACCACATGTACTCCTGGCCCTTGGAGAAGGTCCAGGTGGATTTACAGGCCATCGAGCAGGTTTGGCAGCCGATGCAGCGGTTGATGTTGAACACGAAGGCGAACTGCCGCTCGGGGTGACGCTCCGCGTAGGGGAATTCCATTTTCCGCCCGAGTTGCCAGTTGTATACCTGGGACATCACGCTCCCTCCCTATCGCCCGCGGGAATCCATCCGTCCCGGGCTTCGACGATGGCATTCCGCACGGCCTCATCCCCCAGGGAGAGGTGCACCCCGTGAAGGACCGAGTAGAACGGGTTGCGGAACATCGCGAGGAGCTCCTCATCCGAGGAGCCCATCCGGATGTATTCTTCGGCCAGGCACCGCGCCATGCACCGGTGATTCTCCTGATCCCCTTCCGGCATGGGGAAGGAGACCAGCGTCATCGGATCTTCGTGATCGAACTCATCCTTGGGCACGTTATTTCCCCCCCTTCACCTTGACCATGCCCTCGAGATAGCGGCGCATGAACTCGTTTTCATCTCCGGGAGTTAATCCGGTGGCGGCGGGCGCCCACACCCCCCGCCCCCCGAGGCCGCCGTCCTCGGCCTTGGTGATCTTCACCAGGGTCTCCTTGGGGACGGTGTTGATGGCGTGGTTGTCCGCCTCCCCGCCCATCATGAATCCCATGTAGACCTTCTTCTTGTGAAAGAGGCTGTCGAGCTGGTGCATGGGCATGAGCCAGCCGCGGGTGATCGATTGGTGAGAGCCGTACCGGTAGCTCGCCTGGTAGCCCGTGTCGGCCGAGACGGCCCGGCCGTCGCTTCGCGTCTCGTGTCCCTTCACGCTCTTTTCGGTGGCGCACCAGGCGCCGTGCTTGATCATCACGACGTCGTAGGGGTAGGAGGAGTTGAACTT
The DNA here is from genome assembly GCA_036477985.1 of bacterium. Taxonomy (GTDB): domain Bacteria; phylum UBA8248; class UBA8248; order UBA8248; family UBA8248; genus JAZGDQ01. The sequence goes on along the minus strand of JAZGDQ010000051.1, from coordinate 1,459 downwards.
CACCCGCAGCATGAGGCGCGCCACCTTGTAGAACGGATCGTCCGGCTTCCACCCGATGTAGGGGCGGTCGGCCGGGTTCGCGTCCACGTATACGTAGTCGCCCTCCTTGAGCCCCAGATCCTTCGCCGCCTCCGGATTCATCTGCACCTGGTTCTCCCCCACCCCGGGCTGTCGCTTATCCATCCGGTAGGGGTCGGTGAAGCTGGTCGACCAAAGGAAGTTCCAGTCCGTCACCTGCCAGGAGGAATGGGTGAAGTGCCGGCTCTTGGGGGTGAGGCAGAAGAACCGGTAGCCGGCCTCCCAAAGGGGATTCTTCGTCCTCTTCGCCTCCTTCCAGGGAAGCTTGATGTTGCGGACCTGGCGCTCGTCCCACCCCATGTGATCCTGGGAGATTCCGTAGTCGTCGGGATCGATGAAGGGGTTCGTGCTGACGATGACGTTCGGCAGGTAGGGGGTGCCCTCCGGGCCCTCCCGGTGGACGATGAAGTTCTCCCCGTACTCGATGACCTCGGGCTCATCGTTGTAGGCCTGGAGCCTCCCGGTGGGCGAGTAGAAGGGGATGGACTCCTCGATCTGCTCGAGGAAGGGGATGCGCGGATAGGTGCGGAAGAGCATGAGCGCCGTGCCCGGCTCGCCGTACTTGCCCGCCATGACGTCGCTGTACTTGTAGCCCCGCGTCGGGGTGGAGGAGTCGAGCAGGCGCTGGATGTACACCTCGGCGCGCCCCTCGAGGGCGAACTTCCAGTAGTCGGCGAAGCGCTTGTCGTCCAGAATCTCTCCCATCTTCTTGGCCATCTCGGCCATGATGAGAATGTCGTCCTTGGTGTCGTAGATGGGCTTGACGCCCCCCTTCCAGATCTGGAGAAACGGATTCGAGCACGAGGCCGTGAGCTCGGGCTGCTCGAACTCCATCCAGGTGTTCGCCGGAAGAAGGATGTCGGAGTATTCGGCCGTGGAGGTCATCTCGATTTCCGAGCAGACGATCATCTCCACGTTCGGGTTCACGTTCTTGAGCATCTCGTAGAGCCACTTGGCGTTGTTGAAAAGGTTCACGTTCGTGAACCACAGGCTCTTCGTGGGGCTCGGCATGTGGGTCTTGCCGGTGAACACCTTGCGGCCGTCCTTGGGGGTGTCAACGATGAGGGGCTTGTCCCCGTAGTTCCAGTAGGCCGGCTCCTCGTCCTTGATGGTTCCACGCACCTTGATGTTCTTCCCGTCCGCGGCCGGGTCGAGGTTGGGGGCGAAGGGGTCCTCGACGATCCAGCCCTTGAAGCCGGGGCCGCTCCATTTGGAGCCCTGGAAGAGGCCGGCCTTGTAGTTGCCGGCCCAGGTGTGGGAGCCCGCCCCGGGGCGGCCGATGTTCCCCGTCAGGATGATGGGCAGGTAAGTCGCGCGGTTGGTCATGGTGGCGTGGAACCAGTGGTTGATCCCCTCCCCCACGTGGATGGCGGCGGGCTTG
>JAZGDQ010000509.1:0-2455 GCA_036477985.1 bacterium | reverse complement strand
CCGCCCCGCGGTTAACGGCCCCCGCCCCGCGGTTAACGGCCCCCGCCCCGCGGTTAACGGCCCCCGCCCCGCGGGCGGAGGGCGGCGAGAGCGCGCCCGGCGCCTCCAGCGGGGGAAGCGCCCCCGGCGGGGGAAGCGCCCCCAGCGGGGGTAGCGTTGCGGGCGGGCGGTGAGGGATACAGAAACGGATAGCGGTGCGAATCGGACCGAAAAATTAAACCGGATCACTTTCTGAGGAGCGACATGTCGAACCCTGTGAGCGAAGTGACGGACGCCATCGTCCAGTTTGTCCTGGAAACCGGATACGAAGAAATTCCCGAGGACGTGCGGGCCCTCTCTCGCCGCTGTTTCGTCGACGGGACGGGTCTCATGGTGGCCGGCTCGACCGAGAAGAGCGGGCGGATTCTCCAGTCCTATTTCAAGGAGGTGGGCGGGGAGCCCGAGGGGCGCATCCTCGGCACCGACATGACCGTCCCGGCCCAGGGCGCCGCCCTCGTCAACGGCGTCGCGGGCCACTCGATGGACTACGACGACACCCAGCTCAGCGGCCACCCGGATCGCATCTACGGCCTCCTCACCCATCCGACCGTGCCCGTCCTCGCGGCCTCGCTGGCCATGGCCGAGGCCCTCGGCTCGACGGGCGAGGAGCTTCTCGCCGCCTTCGCCATCGGCTTCGAGGTCGAGTGCAAGGCAGCTGAGGCCATTTATCCCGACCACTACATCCGGGGCTTCCACTCCACCGGCACCATCGGGGCCATCGGGGCGGCGGCGGCCTGCGGCAAGCTCCAGGGGCTGGAGGAGGAGCAGCTCCGCATGTGCTTCGGAATCGCGTGCTCGGAGAGCGCGGGCCTGCGGGCGAACTTCGGCACCATGACGAAGCCCTATCACTGCGGGCGCGCCGCCGAGAACGGCGTGGTGGCCGCGCGGCTGGCCGCGGGCGGGTTCACGGCCGATCCGGAGATCTTCGACGGGCAGTGGGGCTTCTTCCAGATCATGGGCGGGGGCGCCGACGCCGACTACCTCATCGGGAAGCTGGGCGACCCCTGGTCGGCGATCGATCCGGGCTTCTCCATCAAACCCTACCCTTGCGGCTCGCTGGCCCACCCGGCCATGGACGCCATGCGCGATCTGGTGATCGATAACGACATCGACCCGGAGAAGGTGAGCAAGGTCCGCATCGGGACAACCTCGCGCGTCCTCCAGCCGCTCAGGTATTCCGAGCCCCAGAACGAGCTCGAAGCGAAGTTCTCCCTCCAGTTCGGCATCGCTGTCCTCCTCCTCGAGCGCAAGGCCGGCATCGCCCAGTACCGCGACGAGGTCGTCCAACGCCCGGACGTGGTCGAGGCGATGAAGAAGATCGAGCCCTACCAGGACGAGAATATCGAGGCCCAGGGCTACGACCGCATCCGCGCGAAGATCACCATCGAGATGGAGGACGGCTCCACCCATGAGGCGCTGGCCGAGGTTTCGCGGGGAACGCCCATGCGCCCGATGGACCGCGACGAGCTCTACGAGAAGTTCCAGGAGTGCTGCAGCCTCGTCTACGAGGAGGAGCAGATCGCCCGGGCCGAGGGGATGCTCTACAAGGTGGACAAGATGGAGAGCATCTATCCCCTCATCGAGATTCTCGGCGGCAAGATGGTCCCCGAGGAGCAGAACGCTTAGTATCGCGTCCCGGGCTTTGCGTTTCGGGGAGGTTCGGCCGTGGCGGAAGAGCCGCAGCGGATTTTCGTCGTTTGCTCCGACCTGATGTTCTCGGCGCGCATCCGGGAGGCGGGGGTTTCCCCCGGCGCGGTCCTCGAGTTCATCTCCACCCCCGAGGCCTTCGAGGAGGCGCTCGAGAACTTCCGGGCCGTCCTCCTTCTGGTTGACCTGCACCACCCGACGCTGGGCGGTGAGGCGGCGGCCGGCCTCGTCAAGAGCCTGCGGGCCAGCCCCAGGAACAAGGGGGCCTACGCCATGGCCTGGGGCAGGCACACCGAGCCCGAGCTTCTCAAGGGCGCCGAGCGCGCCGGCTACGACAAGGTCCAGCCCCGCTCCTCCTTCGTGCGCGAGATGCCCGACATCGTCCGCCGGGCGGTGAACCGCATCCGCTCCGGCGCTTGACCCCTCCCGCGGACTCCGCCGGCGCCTCCTCCGAGGGGGCCGCGCCGCGCCCCAATCCCGAGCTGTTTTCCGGAAGCCTGATCTGGTGGGTCGAGGCGCCCACCTCGGCGCAGTACTACATCCAGGCGATCCTGGAGGGCTACGAGGGATTCGGCTACTACCAGACCCTCCTGGCGCACGCCGGGGAGGATGAGGACGGCGCGCCCTACGCCTTGGCGCGCATCACCTCCACCGAGAGCGTGCGCGAGGATATGGCCCGGCTGCTCGCGGGGCTGGGGGAGGAGTGCGGCCTGCGGCTGCCGGACGCCGCCCCGGACATCGCGCCCGACCATCAACCCGAGGCGGGCGG
>JAZGDQ010000508.1:0-12951 GCA_036477985.1 bacterium | reverse complement strand
GTGCCGGAGGATATGAGCGAGGGCGGCTTCAAGGTCCTCGTTTCGAAGAAGCCCGAGATGGGTCCTCTGGTTCCGTGCGACATTCAGATCTGCGACGAGGTGTTCGAGAGATGCGAGGGCCAGGTTGTCTGGGCCCAAGAAAACTCGACCAACCCCGACACGTGGTTCCTCGGGCTGAAGGTGAAAACGGTGGACGACGACCGGGGCAGGCTCGTGCGGTCGCTCGAGGAGCTCTCCGCCCAGTTTGGCGAATCGGGGGCCTCGGTGGAATGAGCCCGGCCGCCCCTCCCGCGGAGATCGGGGGAGGGGGGTAGGGTGGAAGCGAAAAGCCCGCCCGCCGTGAAGCCCCCCGCTCAGATGTCCTCGTGCTCGTAGATCAGGTAGTGGCTCTGGCGCATCCCGAGGCGTTCGTAGATCGTCCGGGCGGCGCCGTTCTCCCGTTCGACGTAGAGCTGGAGCCCGCAGGCGCCGGCGGCTTTCGCCAGCCCGCGCACGTGGCGGTGCAGGGCCGTGTAGATTCCCCGCCGCCGCGCCGGGGGGTCGACGTAGACGTTCTGAATCCACCAGTACTCGGCGTTGTTCCAGTCGCTCCACTCCCGCGTGACCCGAATCTGTCCCGACACCCCGCCCGCCTCCTCGGCCAGGTAGTACCGGCCCCGGCCGGGATCGGTGAGCGATGCCTCCACCCCCTCCCGCGCGGTCGCGGGCTCGAGGCGCAGCCCCTCGCTCTCCAGCGCCATGGCGACGTTGAAGCGGGTGATGATTTCGGCGTCCCCGGGCTCTGCGGGACGGATGCGCAGGTTATCCCCCATCTCCTCCTCCCTGGTTCGAATGGCTTCGGCTCCCCCACTGTATCAGAGCCGGCGTCGGGCCCGGCACGGGAGAGGGCGTTCGGAAATTCTTGCAAATTGGAGGAATTGGGGGGAATAATTGACTGAAGCCCGCGTTTTCTCATTCAGACCGATGTTTTTATGTCGGAGAAGTGCGCCGTGTAGCGTATATTTTGCGAAAATCCGGCAGGCGAAGTGGAATCATCTTGGCGGAGTTTCGGCCGCTTTCCCGCTCGGAGCGGGGGAGGCGAAGCATCGGCCGGTCCGTGACGCTTTGAAGATCGTAAGAGGGAGTGTTCAGATGAAAAAGTGTAGAGTTCTGTTGCTCGCGTTCGCGGCGGCCTCCTTGCTCTTCGTGGCCGCGCCCGTCCAGGCCGCCAATCATGGGAATCCCTGCGCGGCGAAGAACCCCTGCGCGGCCAAGAATCCTTGCGCGGCCAAGAACCCCTGCAATCCCTGCGCGGCGAAGAATCCTTGCGCGGCCAAGAACCCCTGCAATCCCTGCGCGGCCAAGAACCCCTGCAATCCCTGCAAGGGCAAGTAACCGCTCTTCACTGGATCAAAACCCGGGGGTTGGGTATCCTTCCCCCGGGTTTTTTTCGTCTTCGCATCCCCCCGGCCCGTGCGCGGGGCGCGCCGCGCGTCCGGCCGTTTTGAGATGAGGCGAATTCCGTGAAGCGATTCGGGAGGATGCGCCCCCTCCACCTCGCCGCCATCTCTCTGGCGGCCGCGGCCCTCCTCGCCGGCGCGGCGCAGGTGATGCTCCCCTCGGGCGCCTCCTCCTGGGCCGCCCAGGCCAAGTGGAAGAGCGCGGATGCGTTCGCCCGCGCCCATTGGGCGCAGCCCATCCCCCCCCAGGGGCCGCCGCCCGCCACCCACAAAAAGCCCGAGGAGCGCTCCCTCCTTCCCAAGGATTGCGGCGCCTGCCACCCCGATCAGTACAAGCAGTGGCGGACCACCCTCCACGGAAACGCCATGAGCCCGGGCATCTACGGCCAGCTCGTCGGCATGTGGAAGAGCAGCCCCGCGGATGCGCGCAGCTGCAACACCTGCCACGCCCCCCTGGCCGAGCAGCAGAAGAAGCTCCGGGTGGGGAGCGGGCCCTTCGCGCGCGAGGGGAAGAACCCGGCCTACAGCCGGGAGCTCGAGATGGCCGGCCTCGCCTGCGCCGCCTGTCACGTGCGCAAGTGGCGCGTCCTCGGCCCCCCCAAGCGGGAGACGCCCGCGGGGGTGAACGACGCGACGACGGCGGGCGAGCACGGCGGGGTCGAGCGCACCCCCTTCTTCGAGCGGTCCGAATTCTGCCAAAGCTGTCACCAGTTCGATTTCGGCGGCCCGAACGGGAAGGCCATCCAGAACACCTACAACGAGTGGAAGGCGAGCATCTGGGCCAAGGAGGGGGTCAACTGCCAGAGCTGCCACATGCCCCAGCGCAAGCACCTGTGGCGCGGCATCCACGACCGGGAGATGACCCAGGGCGCGGTGGACCTCGAGGTGGCGCTCGACTTGAAGGCGGGCAAGGAGACCGTTGCCGCCACCATCACCCTCACGAACCAGGGGGCGGGCCACTACTTCCCGACCTACATCACTCCCTCGGTGGACGTCATCGCCGTGCTGGAGGACGCGGTCGGCAAGCCCGTCCCCGGAACGCGCCAGGTCGTCGTGATCGAGCGCCGCCTCTCGGCCGACTTCAGCCGGGAGATATTCGACACGCGAATCCCGCCCCAGAAGTCATTCGTCTTCAAATACCGAAGGGCGCGCGCGGCCGGGGCGAAGACCCTGCGCGTGCGGGTCCACATCAAGCCCGACAACTTCTACCACGGCTTTTTCGTCTCCTTCCTGCGGAACCCGAACATCTCCCCCCTCTCGCGCAAGCTCATCGAGAAGGCCCGCGCGCGCGCCGCCACCTCGGCCTTCGACATCTTCGACGACCGGATCGACCTCGACACCGGCGAGACGTTATAGGCGAGCCCCGCGGCATTATTTTTCAGAAGACGAATTCGAAAGCCTCTCCCTACCGCATCTCCTCGGCGAGCTTTTTGAGGAAGGTCTTGATCCTTCTCGCGTTCGCGCCGACGTCGCTGCGCCCCACGCGCGAGAGGGAGCGAACGTCCACGCGCGCGCCCGATCCCTCCCGCCGGATGCGGATGACGACGTCGTCGTAGAAGCCGAACCAGAAGGTGCGGTCCACCGCCTCGATTCGCCCCTCCGAGAGAGTGGCCGCCACGATCCGCCAGCCCATCCCGCGGGCGGCGGCGAGGGCGCGCACGAACACCTCCTCGGGGGGAAGGGCGTACCGCGCCGGGGCGAGGTCCGGGTAGCCCTTCTTCTGGAGGGCGGCGATGGCGGGGCCGCCGTACTTCGCCGTGTTGGGCGCGCCCTTCCGCAGGGGGAGGATGGCCCGGAACTTGGGCGGGTCCTCGGTGTCGGTGGTGATGTCGTGGATGGGGGGGACGCGCTGCGCCATGCGCATCTGGGAGAGGGGCACGCCGGTGACCGCGAAGCCGACGGCCACCCCGAGGAAGGCCGCCACAACCCGCGAGCCCGTGCGCTGGAGGAGGCCGAAGAAGCCGCCGAGCATCGAGAGCCCGGCGGCGATGAGCCCCCCGGTGGCGGCCCAGCGCAGGATCAGGAAACCCGTCCCGTAGTGCCACCAGCCCCAGCGGTGGCCCAGCCCGGAGAGCGCCTCCGCCAGCGCGGAGAGGATCGCCAGCCCCAGGCCGAGGAGGGCGATGGCCGAGAGCGCCGGGCGATGCGCCGTCCGGCGGGGCTGGGGGCGTTCGGTCACGGGCGCCCTCCTGGGGGTCAGGCCCCCTTCTGGGACCGCTCCCGCATGGTCCGCAGGGCGGCGGTGAGCGGCGCGGGGCCCTCGGGGTCGAGCTCCACCCGGCCCATGGCGAAGTTGATCCGGTTGGCGAAGTTGCGGTAGGCGGCGTTGGCGAGGATGCCCACGATGTTCTCCTCGCTGAAGCCCGCCGCGCGCAGGCGCTCGATGTCCGCCTCCTCCATCTCCGTGTGGCGCAGGGTGAGCTTTTCGGCGAAGGCGAGCATGGCCCGGTCGGCCTCGTCCAGAATCCGGGCGCTATCGCGGTCGATCAGCACCGCGGCCACGTCCTCGAAGCTGGCGTCTTCGCATTCGGCACGGAAGGACCTTCCGTGATTGACGGCTCAGCCGTATCACCCGCCGTGGGCGGCGACGTAGAAGGCGATCAGCTCCTCCCGCCGCCGCCCCAGGGAGCTTCCCCCGTGGGCGGCTTGGCGCATCTTCTCGCGCGCCGCGAGGACCTCGGGCCTCCTGCCGAGCGCGAGGAAGAGCTTGGGAACGGGCTTCCCCCGCCCGCGGAGGTCCTCGACGATCTCCCGCGCCTCGCCCTCGGCCTCATCGGGCCGCATGGGCCGGATCCAGGTCATGCCCCCTCCTCCGCGCCGGGGGACCGGGCGCTTCTCATCCCGCCGCGAGCCCCATGAGGGTTTTCACGTCCGTCCGGCAGTCCACCATCTGGGGCGGAAAGACGATCTTCACCGCGTCCACCGGGCAGCGGTCGGCGCAGATTCCGCAGTACCAGCACTCGTCCGGGTACATCACCACCGCCGGCTTCTCCTTCTCCTCGCGGTAGATGATGTCGCCCGGGCAGAAGAAGTCGCAGATGGTGCATCCGTCGAGGCAGGTCTTCTCGTCGATCAGGATGGGCATGAGACGCCCTCCGCCCGCGCCCCCCGCCTCAGGCGGGATTCGGCGCCGGCGTCACCTCGGGCTTGAGGCCCGTCGGAGCGGAGGAGACCCGGAGCCCGTCCCCCTCCCGCTCCACCATGATGGTCCGCAGGCCCGCCGCGTCGTCCCGCTCGGGATAGTCCGCGCGCACGTGGCCGGCCCCGCCCCGCGACTCGCGGCGCTCGATGGCGCACTCCGTGATGGCCTCGGCCACCGCCCGGATGTTGCACGCCTCGTGGAGCCGCATCAAGTCGTGGAAGTTCTTCGCGGCGATCTCGCCCTCCCGGCCGCGCAGGGCCCGGAGCCGCTTTATCGCCTCCTTCATCCGCTTCTCGTCGCGCACGAAGCCGACGTAGTCGGTCATGATCGCGCGAACCTCATCCTCGTACTCCCGGGGGGTGAGGCCGCCCTCCGCGCCCAGCGGCCGGGCGATCTCGCTCCCGAGCCGCTCGATCTCCTCGGGGGGAAGCGGCGCGGGCGCGGGCCGGGAGAGGGCGTGGCGGGCGGCGCTCGCTCCGGCCACGTGGCCCATGACCGTCGCCCCTGCGATGCCGTTGTTGATGGTGCAGCAGTCGCCCGCCGCGAACAGGCCCGGCACGTTGCTCAGGCAGTCGGGGTCGATGCGCACCCCGGCCCGCCGGAGCACCACGCCCCCGCCGCGGCTCGACATCTCGCTCACGGTGATCTCGAGCAGGTCGGCGCCAATGTCGATGCCCTTCTGTTCGAAGAAGGCGGGCATGGCGGGGCGGTCCACCCCGAGGGTGCTCTTGAGGCGGTTGATGTCCGGCTCCGGGAGGTGGCGGCAGTCGATGTAGACCGGCCCCCTTCCCTCGACGGTCTCGGTGAGCACGCCCTTGATCAGATCGGTGCGGCGGCCCATCTCCCCGGCGGGATGGTACTTGAACATGAAGCGCTCCCCGCTGGCGTTGACGAGGTGCGCCCCCGCGCCGACGAAGCCGTTCGTCCCCTGGGTGGAGTAGCCCTTGGGGGTGATGGTGGCGTCGGTGAACTCCATGTTGGCGAGCCGGGCGCCGGCGCGCAGCGCCATGGCGTGCCCGTCCCCGGTGTTGTAGGGGATGTGCCAACTGTCGAACGGGTGGCCCGAGGCGTTGCGCGCGAGGCGGTTGGTCTCCCCGGTGGCGAGAACGACGGCGCGGGCGAGGACGACGTAGATCGTCCCGTGGCGGATGTGGAAGGCGACCACCCCCTTGGGCCGGCCCTCCTCCATCAGGAGCTCCGCCACCATCACCCGCTCCAGCGTGCGGGCGCCGGCGTTGCGCGCCGCCTGGCCGATGATCTGCTTGAAGTCGTTCCCCTCGAACTCGATGGTGTACTCCCCGGGCAGCCCGAAGGAGCGGTGCCGGAGGTAGGGCCTGTCCGGCGCGGCGGGATTGTGGAAGTCCACCCCCATCTTCTCGAGGCGGTGGATCATGGGCTTGAGGCCGTTGAGGAAACGGGCGGCCACGTCCATGTCCACCACCCCCTCGGTGATGGCGGGGACGTGCCGGAGGAGGTAGTCCGGCGTGTCCCACTCGGGGCCTTCCTCGAGGATGGCGAAGAAGTGGTCCACCCCCCCCGCGATGCTCCCGCTGCGCTCGATGATCCCGCCCTTCTCGCAGATCACCACCCGGGCGCCGGCCTCGGCCGCGCCGATGGCGGCGAGGCAGCCGGCCACGCCGCCCCCCACCACCACGACGTCGGTCTCGACGGTCTGGACGGCCTCCTTGGGGGGGCGAAGCCTTGCCGAGGGACTCTTGGGCGTTCTCATTCGGTCCGCTCCAGGGGAGGGAAAACAGACGCCGGCAGAATCGCACCCGGGCGCCGATTTCGCAAGCGGGCAAGGGGTTTTCGCAAAGAGCGGAAGATGCGGGGCGGGGTTTCCGGACGCCGTTCCTCCCGCCTGCGCCGGCCCTTTACTCCCTCTCCCCGCAGGCGCAGCGGAAGCCGAAGAGAAGGTGGCGCGCCTTGGGGTCGCGCCCGTGGCGGGCGGCGGCGCGGGTGATCCCGGGCGCGTCGTCCCAGGATCCGCCCCCCTTCATGACGGCGCGGCCGGGGCCGAAGGCGCTCGCCGTCCACTCGAAGACGTTCCCGGCCATGTCGAGCGCGCCGTAGGGGCTCGCGCCCGAGGGAAAGGCGCCCGCCGGGGTGGTCCCCTCGTGGACGTAGGCGTGGTTGAGCCGGGCGGGATCGAACCGGCTCCCCCAGGGGAAGTAGCGCGCGTCCGCCCCGCGGGCGGCCTTCTCCCACTCCGCCTCGGTGGGGAGGCGGTGGCGCGCGCCCGGGAAGGCCCGCCCGCGCCAGGCGCAGTAGGCCTGCGCGTCCGCCCGGCTCACGAGAACGACGGGGTGGCTCCCCAGCCCGGGCGGGTGGACGGGAAGGCCCGTCTTCGGGTCCTTGCGCCAGAGATAGCGCCGCACCGACTTGTAGGGATGAACGAGGTAGCCCTGGCGGGTGTAGTCCTCCGGCGAGATGAAGGGGGCGCGGCGCCCCGCCGCCCGGACGAAGCGGAGGTAGCCGGCCTGGGTGACGAGGTTGCGGCCGATGAAGAACCGCGGGAGGCGGACCCGCCGGCGGGGAAGCTCCCAGGCGTCGTACCAGCGGTAATTGCGCGCGGCCTCCCCTCCGATGCGGTAGCCGAAGTCGCGCTCGGCCCGGTCGCTCCCCATCCAGAAGGGTCCCGCGGGGACCTCCGCCATGGCGGGGTCGGCCGCGCAGGGAGAGGGGGCGCCCCGGGGCTTTTCCGCACTTTCGGCCGCCCCCGCGCCTGCAGAGAGGGCGAGCGCGAGGGCGAGGAGGAGCGCGCGCATCAAGGGGCCGCGGCGGCGTCGCGCGCGATGCGGGCGAAGATGGCGTCCAGCTCGGCGGCCATCTTGTCGAGGTCCGCGCTGCCGTAGGGGCGGAAGACGTCCGAGGGCTTCTTGTAGGTGAGGGTGGCGGTTCCGTCCGCGTTCTCGAAGAGGTAGATGCGGACGGGCGCCTCGATGCCGGCCGGAACGCTCGCCTTGAGCATGCGGACGGCGAAGTCGGGCCGGAAGACGCCGAACACCCGGTTGCCCTTGATCTCGACCCCGATCGAGGCGGCCCCGTGCTGGGCGCTCGCCTTGCAGACCAGGCCCATCTTGTTCTTTTTGATCGCCTTCGTCAGGGCGGCCTCGGCCTTCTGGAAGGGGAGGCCGAGCCGGTGGACGGGGTTGGGCCCTGCGAGGGCGGGGGCGGCGAATGAGAGGAGGGTGAAAATCAGGGCGGTTGCGGGTAAAATGCGTCCCATCTGGGAGGGCCTCCTGGGTGGAGCGGGCGAAAGAGTGAATATTCTCCTCCCGGGAGCGTTACCCCAGGAGGAGCCGGGCGGCCGCACGGTCGGGCGCCCCGAAGCGGACCTATTGTAAAGGGAAAATCATGCGAGCGCTTCCAGACGGGAGATGGGCGGCCTTCCTCATGGGGCTGGCCCTCACCGCACTCCTCGGGCTCCCCCCCGCAGAGGGGGCGCCCGCCTTCAACACCCTGCGCATCGCGCGCGAGGGCGCCGCCCCGCCCTCGGACTTCACCTATCCCGACCTCGCCGGGAAGAAGACCCGCCTGAGCGATCTGAAGGGCAAGGTGGTCCTCCTCGCCTTCTTCGCCACCTGGTGCCCCCTGTGCAACCAGGAGATGCCCAAGCTCACCCGCCTCCACGAGAAGCTCAAGGACCGCGGCTTCACCGTGCTGGCCGTCTCCGTCGACACGGCAGGGGTGGGGCTCGTGAAAAGCTGGACGGAGCAAAAGAAGCTCACCTACCCCATCCTCCACGATCAGTCCTTCGCCTCGCGGAGGACCCACAACGTGCGCTTCGTGCCCACCCTCTATCTTCTCGACCGGAGCCTCAACCTCGCCGCCTGGGGGGTGGGCCGGGTGGACTGGGAGGGCGGGAAGGCGGCGGCGCTCATCGAGCGCCTCCTCGCGGCCCCCTCCCCGGCGGCCCGGCGGCCGGCCGGCCCCCGGACGGCGCGGGCGCCCTGACCTCTTTCCGGATTTCCGCTCCACAGTTTCTCCCCCGAATGATGTAAGATTCAGGGAGCCTCGCGGTCCGCGAGCGCGGAAGGCCGTGTGCGGCCGCGCCTTCGGGAGAGGGTCCGGGGCCCGGCCGCTCCCCGCCGCCCTGGATCGGATCATGCCGCTCGACCTCACCCTTCTGGTCGTCACCGACCGCGCCATCCTCGCCCGCGCCTCCGGAATGCCCCTGGCGGACGCCGTGCGCGCCGCCGCGGCCGGGGGGGCCACCGCAATCCAGCTTCGGGAGAAGGAGATGGAGGGGGCGGACCTCCTCCGGCTGGCGGACGAGCTGCGCGCCGCGCTGGAGGGGAGCGGCTGCGCCTTCACGGTGAACGACCGGCTCGACGTCGCCCTCGCTTGCGGGGCGGAGGGGGTGCACCTCGGCCAGTCGGACCTTCCCCTCCCGCGGGCCCGGGAGGCGGCCGGCGGGCGGCTCCTCTTCGGCGTCTCGGCCGGGCGGCCCGAGTGGGCCGCGCGCGCCGCCCGGGAGGGGGCGGACTACATCGGGGTGGGGCCGGTGCATCCCACCGGGAGCAAGGAGAATGCCCGCGCCCCCATCGGCCCCGAAGGGGTGGCCGAGGCCATGGCCCGCGCGCCGGGGATTCCGGCGGTGGCCATCGGGGGGATGACGGCGGAGAACCTGGGCCCCTCCATCGCGGCCGGGGCGAGCGGGGTGGCCGTGATCGGCGCCGTGATGGGGGCGCCCGATCCCGAGGGAGCGGCCCGGGAGATTCGCCGCCGCATCGAGGAGGCCAGGGGATGAGCGAGGACGCCCCGAAGGAGGTGGGGGAGCTGGGCGAATTCGCCCTGATCGAGCGCCTCTGCGCCCGCCTGCGGCCCAGCTTCCAGCGCTCCGAGGTCATCGTCGGGATCGGCGACGACGCCGCCGTGATCGACGCGGGCGGGGGAAGGTGCTGGGTGGTGACCTGCGACGTGCAGGTCCAGGGCCGGCACTTCCCCGCCAAGGGCGTCTCGGGCTTTCACGTCGGCCACAAGGCGCTGGCGGTGAACATCTCCGACATCGCCGCCATGGGAGGGCGGCCCCGCTACGCGATCGCCTCCCTCGGCATGCGCGCCGACACCCCGGTCTCCTTCGTCGAGGAGGTGTACGACGGCCTCAACTCGGTGGCGAACCGCTGGAGCGTTCTCCTGCTGGGCGGGAACGTCACCCGCACCGAGGAGAGCTTCTTCATCGACATCTTCCTCATGGGGGAGGCGGAGCGCGAGAGCGTCCTCCTGCGGAGCACGGCCAAGGCGGGGGACCAGATTCTCGTGACGGGCTCGCTCGGGGACGCCGCGGCGGGGCTCCACCTGGTGGCCCACCCGGAGATCCAGGTCCGCGACGACACGCACACCATCCTCACCTACGCCTTCCTCCGCCCCCAGCCCCGGGTGGAGGAGGGCCTCGCCATCGCCCAGCTCCGCCTGGCGAGCGCGATGATGGACCTGAGCGACGGGCTGACGGGGGACCTGGGCCACCTGTGCCGGGCGAGCGGGGTGGGCGCCGTCCTCTGGGCGCACGCGCTTCCCCTCTCCGCCTCCGCCCTGGAGCTGGCCTCCCTCACCCGGGACAATCCGGTGGAGTGGGCGCTCTCGGGCGGGGAGGACTACCAGCTCCTCCTCACGGCGCCGGTCTCGGCCGTCCCCGCACTCCAGGAGGGCGTCCGGGCGGCGGGGGGCCTCCCCCTCACCCCCATCGGGGAGATCGTCCCCGCCTCCCAGGGGATCCGCCTCAAGCAGGGCGATGAGCTGACCCCCATCACCTCCCGGGCGTGGGACCACTTCCGCCCCACCGGCGAGGGATACGCGTAGGGCGGTCTCATCTTCCCCCCCTCGGCGCGCCCAATTTCCGACCAAAGAGTCTTGATATAAAGGGGGTTTTGGCGCTTCGGCGGGCCGATTTCTCTTGTCATTCTTCGTTTGAATTTGTTATTCTTTATCCAAGCACATATCCATCACGGATCGGCCCCGGAGGGCGGCGCATGCCGGCGCAGCTGATGAACACCAAGGAAGTGGCGGCCTATCTTCAGCTCAACGAGAAGAAGATCTACGCCCTCGCCCGGGAGGGGAGGATCCCGGCTGTTCGCCTCACCGGGAAGTGGCTCTTCCCCCGAGAGGAGCTGGACGCCTGGCTCGCCGCGAAGGCGCGCGGGTCAGTCGCCTCCCCGGAGGGGGGCGCCCCCCCGAAAGCGGGCGCCGCCGCGGGCGGGGCCATCGTGGTGGCGGGGAGCGACGATCCCCTCCTGCGCGATCTGCTGCGCAGCCTCGGGCGCCGGCCCGAGATGGGGCTGGTGGCGTTCGCCGAGTTGGGGAGCGCCGAGGGGTTGCGCGCCGCCGCGGCGGGCCAGGCGGATCTGGCGGGCTGCCACCTCTCCGAGGAGGGGGAGTTCAACCTTCCCTTCCTCCCCCGCCTCGCTCCGGGGTTGCGCGGCCGGGTGGTGACGGTGGCCCACCGGCGGCAGGGCCTCCTCGTCGCGCCGGGGAATCCCCTCCGCCTTCGGGGGGTGGGGGACCTGGGCCGCCCGGGCGTGCGGATCGTGAACCGCCAGCCGGGGGCGGGCACCCGCCTCCTCCTCGACCGCGAGCTGGCCCGGGCGGGCATCGATCCCGGGAGCATTCCGGGCTACGGCGATGAGGTGAGCGCCCACCTCGATGTGGCCGTGCGGATCTTCCGCCGGGAGGCGGACGCGGGGCTGGCCTGCGAGACGGCGGCCAGGATGATGGGGCTCGGCTTTGTTCCCGTATGCGAGGAGCGATACGATCTCATCGTGCCCGAAGCCTCGGCCGGCCGGCCCGGCGTCGCCTCCCTGATGGCGGCCCTGCGCTCGGCCGACTTTCGCAGGAGGGCGGAGGCGCTCTCCGGCTACGACCCGCGCGAGGCGGGTGTGGTGCAAGCGGAGCTTTGAGGCCGCCCCCGCATGGCGCCGGCGCTCTTCCCGATGAAAGGAAACCGCCTATGAGAAATCTCCGATGCGCGGCGGCGGCGCTGCTCGCTCTCTTTGCGCTCGCCGCCGCCCTCCCCGGCGGGGCCGCCCTCCCCGGCGCGGCCGCCGCCGCCGAGCGCCTCAAGCTGGCCACCACGACGAGCACGGACACCTCGGGCCTGCTTAAATGGCTGAACCCCGCCTTCGAAATCAAGTACAAGGTGGCCGTTCACTCCATCGCCGTCGGAACCGGGCGCGCCCTCCGCCTCGCCCGCAACGGGGACGTCGACGTCGTCCTGGTGCACTCCCGCGAGGCGGAGCTGAAGTTCGTCGCCGATGGATACGGGGTGAACCGCCGCGAGGTGATGTACAACGATTTCGTCATCGTGGGGCCTCCGAAAGATCCCGCCCGGGTTCGCGGATTGAAGAGCGTCTCGGAGGCCATTCGCCGAATCTCGAAGAGCGGGGAGATCTGGTTCAGCCGGGGAGACGATTCGGGCACCCATAAGAAGGAGAAGCGTCTCCTGAAGGAGGCGGGCGTGCGGATCTCGCCGTCCTGGCACCGCTCCCTCGGCCAGGGAATGGGAAGGACCCTCCTGGTGGCGGACGAGAAGCTGGGCTACGCCCTTACGGACCGGGGGACCTACATCTCCCTCTCCTCCCGGGACCGCATCTCCCTCCAGGTTCTGGTCGAGGGGGACAAGAAGCTCCTCAACCCCTACGGCGTCATCGTCGTGAATCCGAAGCGCTTCGGCCACGTGAACTACAAGCTCGCGATGAAGTACGTGGACTTTCTCGTCTCCCCCGAGGGCCAGCGACTCATCGGCGAGTTTCGGATGGGGGGACACCAGCTCTTCACGCCCGCCGTGCAGAAGGCCGGCGGCGACAAATAGCGGGAGCGGGACCCGGTGGAATTTTTATTCGAAGGCCTTCTGGAGGGGATCCGGCGCGTCGCCCAGAGCGACCCGGAGGTCATGCGCGCGGCCCGCGTCACCCTGCAGGTGAGCCTGTTCGCCACCCTGACGGCTTCGGCCCTCGGCCTTCCCCTCGGTTACTTTCTGGCGGGCGGGCGCTTCCGGGGCAGAGGGTTCGCCATCACGGTTCTTCAGACCCAGCTCGGCCTGCCCACCGTGGTGGTCGGGCTCATCATCTACGGCCTCCTCTCCCGGCGCGGCCCTCTCGGTTTCGGGGATCTTCTCTTCACCCCCTGGGCGATCATCATCGGCCTGTCGGTTCTCTCCATTCCCATCGTCGCCACCTTCGCCATGACGGCGGTGGCCTCGGTGGACGTGCGCGCCCGGGAGACGGCCCTCACCCTGGGCGCCTCGCCGGGGAGGGCGGCCTGGGCGGTGGTGCGGGAGGCGCGCTTCGGGCTGGTCGCGGCGGTGCTGGCCGCCTTCGGGCGGGTGGCCTCCGAGGTCGGGGTGGCGATGATGCTCGGCGGGAACATCGACGG